>JAYTIB010000430.1:0-12193 GCA_043732205.1 Schlesneria sp.
TTACAAAGTGCCTGTTGTGTGCGAGGGGGTTCATTCATCGCAACTTCTCACCCTGTTTTCCTTCCGTGCAATTCCGTGTTTTCCGTGGTGAATAATCCGCGCTAAGCAAGCGGTGTAAGCAATCCCATTCGGAACGCGCCGGTTGGAGATTTGTCATTGACGTTGTGCCCTCTTCGCCTCATTGTCGACCTTTGGGTGTGCAACTCAATTCTGGGTGAAATCGGATGAACGGGTTGTTCTCGACCCCGAAGGAGTCAGGCGAGCGGCAGATGAAAGTCTGCCCCCCTACAAGCACGATGCGCAAGCGAGTGTGTCTGAAAACTCACTCGCTTGCGCTGCGTGCTTGTATGCCGATTCCTGCCGCTCGCCCAAGAGCCGCCGCGACTTCGACAGACTTGCAAGAACGGCCTATCGGATTCCACCCAGATTCGTGACGCACACCCTCAACCTTTCCCACAAGCGACCGTTGATTGAGTCCCCCGGTTCGGGCGGTACAATCGCGGCGACTGCTTAACCCCGATTGATCGCTCGCTTCGCGGAAAGGATTCCCCCGTCATGGCGGACACCGCTGCTCCCCCTGTCAACTCTGCCCCTGCTGCTTCATCGCGGCCCTTCGCCCACCTGCATTGTCACACGCATTACAGCCTGCTGGATGGGGCCAACCGGATCGACCAGGTGGTCAAGAAGGTGAAGGGAGCCGGCATGAATGCGCTGGCCATCACCGACCACGGGAATCTGTATGGTGCCCTGGAGTTCTACAACGAATGCCGCGGCGCGGGGGTGAACCCGATCCTCGGTCTGGAGGCGTACATCGCTCCCGGTTCGCGGTTTGACAAGGCGGGGGCGTCGCGCGTCAAGGAAGCCAGCTATCACCTGACGCTGCTGGCGATGAACCGCGTCGGCTTCCAGAACCTGGTCAAGATGTCGTCGGCGTCGTTTCTCGAAGGCTTTTACTACAGGCCGCGGATCGACAAGGAACTGCTCGAAGCTCACAGCGAAGGGATCATCCTGCTGACCGGCTGCGCGGCCGGTGAACTGTCACAGTTGCTGCTCGGGGGCAAGGACGACGAGGCCGAAAAACTGATGGCCTGGTACTCGAAGGTCTTTGGCGACCGCGTGTACCTGGAGATCCAGAACGCCGACTTCGCCATTCAGAAGCAGTGCCTGGACATGACGGTGGATCTGGCCAACCGGATGGGCCTGCCGCTGGTCGCCACCAACGATGCGCACTACCTGAACCAGACCGATGCCGCGATGCACGACGTGCTGTTGTGCGTGAACACCAAGGCCGAGCGATCCGACACCAAGCGCATGAAGATGGACTCGGACCAGCTCTTCGTCCGTTCTCCCGAGGAAATGTACCGGGCGTTTCCGGGGTTCGAAGACGCGGTCGCCCGCTCGCAGGAGATCGCCGATCGCGTCGACATTCAGCTCGACCTGAAGTCCCGCCACTACCCGGTCTTTCAGCCGCCGGAGGGCAAACGCGACATCGACTATCTGCGCGAACTGTGCGAAGAGGGGATGAAGTTCCGCTACGGCGAGGCGAACATCACGCAAGCCCACCGCGACCGGATGAGTTTCGAATTGTCCGTCATCGAAAAGATGGGCTACGCCAGCTACTTCCTGATCGTGTGGGACTTCGTGCGATTCGCGGGTGAAAACGGCATTCCGTGCAGTGCCAGAGGTTCGGCGTGCGGCGCGATTGTCGCTTACGTGCTCAAGCTCAGTCACGTCTGCCCACTGGAATACGACCTGCTGTTCGAACGGTTCCTGGACCCCAGCCGCACCGAGCCGCCCGATATCGACATCGACTTCTGCCGCGACCGCCGCCAGGAGGTGATCGACTACACGAAGCAAAAGTACGGCTCGTCCAACGTGTCGCAGATTGGCACGTTCGGAACGTTGAAGGCCAAGGCGGCGATCCGCGACGTCGCACGGGTGCTGTCCGTTTCGCCCAAGGATGTTGACGTCATCGCCAAGATGGTCCCGGAAACGCTGAACATCACGCTGGAGGAAGCGATCAAGGAAAGTGCTGAGTTGAAGTCGCTGTACGACAGCGATCCGAAGATTCGCGAGATCCTCGATCTGGCCCGGCAGATCGAGGGTCTGGCGCGCAGCGCGGGAACTCACGCGGCCGGCGTAGTGGTGTCAGACCGGCCGATCTCTGAATACGTCCCGCTGCAGACGATCACCGGCAAGACCGACGTCATCACGCAGTGGGAGGGTCCGACGGTTGAAAAGGCCGGCCTGCTGAAGATGGACTTCCTCGGCCTGCGCAACCTGACGATCCTCGACAAGGCCGTCAAAAATGTGAAGCTGCACCGCGGCCTCGACATCGATCCCGTCAAGCTGCCGCTGGACGACAAGAAGACGTTCGCCCTGTTGCAACGGGGCGAGACCAAGGGGATCTTCCAGTTGGAGTCGGGCGGGATGCGCGACCTGCTGACGAAGATGAAGCCGGACAAGTTCGCCGACATCATCGCCACGTCGGCCCTGTACCGCCCCGGGCCGCTCGAAGGGGGCATGGTCATGACCTACGTCGACGTGAAACACAAGCGGCTGCCGCTGCCGCGCGTGCATCCGATCGTCGACAAGATTCTGGACGAGACCTACGGCGTCATGGTCTACCAGGAACAGGTCATGCGGATTCTGAACCGGCTCGGCGGGATCGATCTGCCGCAGTCGTACCAGTGCATCAAGGCGATCAGCAAGAAGAAGCTGGAGACGATCGCCAAGTACCGCGAGCAGTTTCTGCAGGGGGCAAAGTCCAACAACTTCCCGGACGCCAAGGCGGTTGAACTGTTCGGCATGATCGAGAAGTTCGCCGGCTACGGTTTCAACAAGTCGCACTCGACCGCGTACGGCGCGGTGGCCTATCAGACCGCGTATTTGAAGGCCCATTTTGCGCCCGAGTTCATGGCGGCGCTCATGTCGTGCGAACTGGGCGAAACCGACAAGTTGATCGAACACGTCGAAGACTGCCGTCGGATGGGGCTCGACATCCTCGCCCCGAACGTGAACCAGGGGACGGTGGAATTCTCGGTGCTGGGTGACAAGCTGACGTTCGGACTCGGCGCAATCAAGGGGGTCGGCGAAGGGGCGGTCGGGGCCGTGGTCGCGGAACGCGAGCGGAACGGTCCGTTCAAGAGCATCTTCGATCTCGCCGAACGCTGCGATTCAAAGAACGTCACCAAGGGGGTGCTGGAACTGCTGGTGAAGGCGGGCGCGTGCGACTGCCTCGGCGGCAAACGCTCGCAATTGTTTGCCGTGATCGAACGCGCGGTGCAATCGGCCTCCAATGCGTTCCGCGACAAGCAGCGCGGCCAGAAGAATCTGTTCGGCGGCGACGATGACGAGGAACAAATCGCGGCGGGGACATCGTCGGCTCCGACCAATCTGCCTGACATGCCGGAATGGTCGCAGCGCGAGAAACTGGCCTTCGAACGCGAGGCGCTCGGCTTCTTCCTGACGTCGCATCCGCTGGCTGAGATGGGCGACATCATCAAACAGTTTTCAACCCACGAGAACCGGAGTCTGCCCGATCTGGAGGACGGCGTCGAAGTGATCCTCGGCGGCATGGTCTCGGCCATCAAGAAGGCCCAGACCAAGAAGCCCAGCCGCAACGGGAATTCGAAGTACGTGAACTTCGACTTCGAAGATCCAACAGGCGTGGTCCGCTGCATCATGTGGCCGGAAGAGTTCGCGCGACTGGGCGACAAGGTCGAACCGGAGCAGGTCCGCTTCCTGCGCGGCAAGGTCGACAAGCGCAGCCGCGAACCCAACGTCATCGTCGATGCCCTGTGGACGCTGGAAGAAGTCGAAAAGGAATTCACGCGGCAGGTGCTGATCAAGTTCCAAAAGGGCCTGCACGACACCCGCGCGATCGAACGAGTCCGCGACATCATCCAGAAGAACCCCGGCCGGGCCGAGATCATCCTGATCGTCGACACGGCCGAAGGCGACACGCGCCAAAGATACGTGGCCGCGAAGCCGCTGGAACAGAAACTGAGCGTGAACCGCGAACTGCGCCGCGAACTGACCGAGACGCTCGGCGAGGGCCACGTCAAATTCGTCGCGGACCTCAAGAAGAAGCCCTCCGGCGGCCAGGGCGTGGGGCGATAGCAGCCAGTTGAAAAACGTGGGGTTACGCTTCCAGCGTGCCCGTTTTCTTCAGGCCAGAGCACGTTGAGAACGTGCTTCACGTCCATTTTCAACCGGCTGATCGGGGGCATTGCGACCGCGCCCAGTCTTGGAATGGGCATCACAGTCGCCATCGTCGCTCGGAGCTTGTGAGTCTTTGTGGCGTGGGTTTCAACCCACGCAGGATGTCGAACCGCGTCGGCTCAAGCCAACGCGACATCTTGTGGCGGACCGCCATTGAACTTGGAAGATTCACAGCGATTCCCCAGCGATGCGATCTTTCACTCGGGTCCGCAGCGCGACGCGGACACCGGCGACAAGGCTCCGAAAGGCATCGTTCTCCGACCGTCACCGGCCGCCGCGAACAAACCGACGCGGGCCTTCAAGGACGATGTCGTTTACGAGGTGCATCTGCGCGGTCTGACGAAGAACGATCCGAGCGTCCCCAACGACCTGCGGGGAACCTATGCCGGGGCCGCGCTCAAGGCACCGTATCTTCAGTCGCTGGGCGTGACCGCGATCGAGTTCCTGCCGGTGCAGGAGATGCAAAACGACCAGAACGACATCGTGGCCTCGACCGACGGCGACAACTACTGGGGCTACGATCCGCTCAATTACTTCGCGCCCGACCGCCGCTACGCCGCCAATCAAGAGCCCGGCGGGCCGACGCGCGAATTCCAGGCGATGACCAAGGCATTTCACGAACACGGGATCAAGGTCTACATCGATGTCGTCTACAACCACACGGGTGAAGGTGGCGTTGGTGACAAGACGCCGACGATCGCGCGGCTGCATTCGTTCCGGGGACTCGACAATGCGGCGTACTACGAACTCGCCGAGGACCGCCGCTTCTACTTCAACAGCAATGGCGTGGGAGGCAACCTCAACGCCGCTCACCCGCGCGTGCGGAATCTGGTCATCGACTCGCTGACGCACTGGAAGGACACACTCGGCGTCGATGGCTTCCGCTTCGATCTCGCCCCGGTGCTGGGCAACACGTGCCAGGAAGGTTGCTTCTTTTTCAATAAGTTCGATCCGCAAAACGTCCTCAACCGGGCCGTGGCGGAATTGCCGGTGCGTCCCGACGCGGGCGGCCCCGGCGTCGATTTGATCGCCGAACCGTGGGGATGGGGAGACGGCACCTATCAAGTCGGTCAGTTCCCGCACCACTGGGCCGAATGGAACGACAAGTTCCGCGATACGTTGCGTATGTCCCAGAACAAACTCGGCGTTGCGAACGTGCCGCCGGCCGAATTGGCGCGGCGGTTCGCCGGTTCGTCGGACCTGTTTCAAGATGACGGTCGCAAGCCGTTTCATTCGCTGAACTTCCTGGTCGCCCATGACGGCTTCTGCCTGCGCGATCTGTACTCGTTCAACAGCAAGCAAAACAATCAGCCCTTTCCATTCGGTCCGTCGGACGGCGGCAACGACAACAACATTGCGTGGGATCAGGGAGGCGACGCCGCGCTCCAGCGTCAGGCGGCGCGCAACGGTCTGGCATTGCTGATGCTCTCCGCCGGAGTGCCGATGATCACCGGCGGCGATGAGATGTACCGCACGCAATTCGGCAACAACAATGCCTACAACCTCGACTCCGAGAAGAACCATCTCGATTGGGAGGACGCCACCCGCTTCCCGCGTTTCCTGAGCTATTCGAAGAAGCTGATCGCCTTCCGCCGCGCCCACCCCGCCCTGCGTCCCGCCGAGTTCTTCAAAGGGACTGACACCAACAACAACGGCCGAAAGGACATCACCTGGTTCCGCAACAGCGGCGCGGAAGCCGACAGTGGTTACATGGACAACGCCGAGAATCATTTTCTGGCTTATCGCTTGGACGGCACCGAGCTGGGCGACAGCGCCGCGTCGCTGTACGTGGCCTACAACGGCTGGTCCGGCGAAGTGACCGCCACGCTCCCCGCCAACACCACTGGCAAACGCTGGTTCCGCGTGGCCGACACCGACCAATGGATGGAAGACCAAGACAACTTCGAAGCCCCCGGTGCCGAGGAACCGCTTAACAACCCGACGTACAAACTCCACCCGCGGTCTATCTTGGTGTTGCTTGAGAAATGAAACTTCCATTCGCACTCGCCACCCTGCAAACCCAACTCAGCGGCGACATCCATATGCTTGGAACAATGGCCGAAATGAAAGTCGGGACGAAGCTCAGTCAATGCCTGCCGTCTCGACGTGGTGGCACCCTAATTTCATGGACCAGACCACAAAGCGACCCGGACATTTCAAATGTCCGGGTCGCTGCTCCACCAGATTAGGACACCACGCTCGACGCCGATCACTTCTTCAAAGGTAGATTACACATGGCTGACCAGCCCTCCTATCGCCCCGAACTCGTTGTCTACGTGGTCTGGCATCCCGACTTCGCGGCCGGTCAAGAGTTCGCGGCGTTTGTGTCGGACCAATTGACGCGGGACTCCAAGGAGCCGCTGTCGCGCGGAATGGGGATTCCGGTGTATCTGCGGACGGCGGCATCGGGCGACGCGATGCCGGAGCCGGTATCGTTCGAGCAGGCTCGGCACACCGTCGTCTTGCTGCTCGTCGATGACGCGATGGTGCTGGCGCGCGATGATGGTTGGGGGCAGTACGCGGGGGAGTTGCTTGCCTCCGCGATGGGCGACGCCACTCAGGCCCATCGCGTCTTGCCGGTGAAGCTGTCGAGTGCCGCGTTCACTCTGCACGGCGACTTGCGGGCGAAGAATTTTCTCCCGCTGGACGGCGGCTTGACGCTCACGCAGCAGAAGCAGCGGTTGCTGATTGGGTTGCTGCATGATCTGTGTCGGTTGCTCAGCGACTGCGACACGGTGGACTACGAGGTGCCCAATGGCTCGATCACCGAGCCGGTGCGAGTCTTCCTCAGCCATGCCAAAAAGGATGGCGAGGAGTTGACCAAACAATTCAAGACGTTCATCCAGAACGAACTGCAACTCGACACGTTCTTCGACAAGAACGGCATCTTCTACGCCGATGACTTCGCCAAGGATCTCGAAGTGCGCGTGAAAGACTCCGCCGTGCTGATCCTGCACACCGATGCCTACAGCACGCGCGAGTGGTGTCAGAAGGAAGTCCTGTTCGCGAAGAAGTATCGCCGGCCGGTGCTGGTGCTGCAAAAGGTCGAGGTCGGCGAGGCCCGCGGATTTCCAATCCGTCGGGTGTTGACGGACGGATTGGAAATCCGTCCCACGTCATCGGTCGTTGATTTCCTGCGGACCGCCTTACTGCACATTGAGCGGTCGGCCGTTTGGCGGCGGAGGTGGCTGGGACCACTTCCATTGGCTGCGGTATTCGATGTTGAGGTACGGCGTTTCCACCAGCCGGTCTTGATCGCGACGCGAGATCAGCGCCGCGTCGAGAACCCCGCTCGTCAAGACCGTCCGTTCGACCGGCCAGGCCGGTTGGCCGGTTCGCATCATTCGCTGAATCCCCTGCAGTTGCAGACCGAAGTGTTGGAACGGGCGCACTTCTTGAGTCGCGAAGAGGGTGGAGGCGGTTCGTCCATCGGCGTACTTCCACGCGGCAGTCCAGTCACTGAAGAGGCCGTCGAGTGTCAGGATGCTGGCCCGCAGGCCGTCGCGGTAATCGATCACGAACAGGATCGGTTTCTTGATGACGTCTTCCAGTTGCTGGCCCTCTTCCAGCCGTCGCTGACGAAGTCGGCTGACCGCCTCGTTCAACAGCTTGCGATCGTAGACGCCGCGCTGGCCCGCCTCCCAGACGGCGGCACCCTCCAGGCACCGAACGCTGCGAACTCCCGTTTCGCCGCCGCGACGTTGCTCGGCCAGACACTGCACCACCTCGATGCCGTGAAAGCCGTACGAATCGAGGCGGTGATACGACGTCGCCACGATCTCTTTGAGCGGCTGTTCCTGATCGACGTCCGCCGCCGGCTGACGCCACAGACCCGGCAGCGACGAGCCGGCCATCATGGGAACCTTCAGGCGTTTCGCTTCGCTCCAGATCCAGTCGACATCGGCCCAGTTATCCGACAGATGTTTGTCACTGAAGACCGGCACGACCCGGCTGCTGGCCTCGAAGACCCGGAACACTTCGGAAAGGAAACGGCGCTTGGGATACAGGTGTTGGCCGGTGTCCGATTCCGGGTACTTGCCGTGCTCGCCGATCACCATCACTCCATCGACAGCCAGTGTTTCGCCACCCAAGGTGAGCGCCTTCGCGACCGTGTCAAACAGAGGAAATCCGTGCTTCGCCGCGAGCGCGCGACTCTTGTCATTGTCGGGGAACTGGTCGACGTACAGCGACGCCAACTTGAGTTGCGGGAAGTCCCGCCCCTCCAGCGTCATCCCTTCCAGCAATCGCCCGGCAATGACATCGGAGTGCGAGTTGTGATACCAGACCGTGGTGATAACAGCGATCCGCGGGATCTTGTCATCGGCCGTCGCGGTCGATGCCCGCACCAACAGCACGCAAAGGATGAGCGACAGGCGGCGCAAAACGTAGGACGGATTTCCAATCCGTCCGTGACTTCTTCCTTCCACATCGGACATCGACGTCCTCCGCCCTGTCGCCCCCCACCATCGAACATCAGTGTTCATCACGGCACCTCCACACGAATGGCGTGCAGCGTGAAGGGAGCCAGTGTCGTGACGTATACGGTTCCGTCCTGCGCCGCGCAAACTCCCATGATCGCGTACCGGGGCAGCATCGTCCCGTCGGCAAGGCGATGAACACCGTGATGCCACGGCAGATCCTTGCCCGTCGCATCTTTGAATTCGGTGTAGTCCGGGTTCTTGATGGCGATCGGTCCGTGATCCAGGCAGGCGGCCGTTCCCGGCTTGTAACTGACCAGATGCAGGAATTGTCCGCGCCCGTCAAACGTGGCGTTGATCCCCATCCAGACCGTTCCGTCGGGGCCGGCACACAGGGCGCGACAGTCGGTCGCCTTGGCTGCGGCGATCAACGGTCCGTGACTTTTTCCAGCCAGCGTCGAGCCCTCTCCCGTGAGGTCATAGCTGTAAAGCTGATTGCCGCTCATCGCGACCGACCACAGCGTCTTCCTATCGGGTGACACGTCCCAGTTGATCGGATGGCTGTCGGGATGAGCCAGCAGCGATGGCGCGGTCGACGGTTGGCCGTCGATCGTCTGCGTCAGCCGCTCCAGCTTGTCGGCCACGGGGTCGAACCGCGCGATCGCACCGCCGAGGATCGGATGGTACGCGCGGCCCCGGTGATCCACGACGATGAAGGCGTACATGTGCCGGCAGTCGAGCAGTTCGCGGTAGGTTCCCTTCATCAGATCGAGCACCATGAAATGCGTGCTTTCAATCGGGCGGGCGTCGTCGCACGTGGAGATGTAAGCCACGCCGCGCGACTCGTCCGGCGTCACGCTGATGATCCCCTGGTGCGGAACGGGGATGTCGTAAACGCGAAGCTTCCCAGTGGCGGGATCGAAGACCATCGGGTATCCACCGGGATAGTCCGACCGCTTCTGACCCGCCTTGGGATAGCCCTGCTTGGTCCCGAAGTAGATCCGGCCACTGGCACCGACGTTGTTTCGCGTGTGGATCTTGGCCTGCGCGGCAAAGCCGGTCGCCGTGGAACCGATCTCTTTCATGCAGTCGACCGCGATGCCCATCTTCTTCGAGGCGGGGTCGAATTCAACGAGGTACGCGTTGAACCCGTACTTCGCGGCACCGATGTACAACTTCCGGTTGTGCCCCTCGATGATCGAGAAGTAACCGCTCCCTTCGGTCGTCGTCTCCTTCGGGATCGCGTGGGCCGTCGACCACAGCCAGCGTGGCGGCTCCTGCGCAATGGCTGCGTTGCACAGTACCAGGAATATGACCGCGATCCACACTGTCGAACGCTGGCGCATCGGTGTCTCCTTCGATCACTTCAACTCGATGACCCGCACGCTGCCGGCGGGGACTTCCAATTGCAGCGTCATCCCGTTCACAGTGAGGCGATCATCCGGTTGCAGGCGGTCGCGGGCGGAGGTCAGTGGGGTGCGCGATCGGATCGTCACCCGCCGGTTCTCGCGATAGTCGGTCGGCGTGATTCCATGCTGCGGCTTCGACTGCCCCGCCGGATTCATCAGCGTCACGAGCCAACTCCCCGCGGTCCGGTTGACGAGCCACTCGACATCCCCCTCGACCTCGACCGGCATCAGGCCGCGGGTCAGGTGGGCGAACAGTCGCGGCACCACCGGATGGATGCCGCGGTCGATCCCCAGTCCGCGCGGGATCGTAACGTAAATTAGCCGACCCGCGCCACGATCGACGGCCGCACAGAAGATCTTGCCATCGGGTGTCGACGCCAACGCTCGGAATCCCGGTTCCTTTGAGGCCGCGACTTCCTGGAATCGGAACCGCTGCGACGGCTGGACGACATCGACCGGTTTGGCGAGTTCGTCGCCGATGCCACTCTTCACATGCCAGCGGTATTCGCCCGCTTCAGTGACCGGTCCCACCGGTGGGAGCTTGAGTGCCGCGACACCGGGGCCGGTGAATTGCCCGGCGGCCACCATCAGCGTTCCACCCTGCTCCATGTACTGAGCCAGTCGCGCCCCCTCGGCCTCGGTCAACTCGATGTCTCCCGTGGCGATGACCACCGGGTACGTGTCGATCGTCCGCCACTTGGCCGCGTCGGGATAGGCGAGGATCACGTCGAACATGTCGCCGAAGACGCCGGGAACATACACCTCGTTCGTCGCCGTCATCGGCTTTTCGCTTTCCGAGCCGATCGGATGGAACGCGGTCCAGAAGTACTGCTCCAACATTTTCTCGTGGTCGCCGAACAGGAACTTGTCCTGATGTCCGTGGAAGTTCTTGAACGAGTTCGGCCAGAACGGAGCCGGTTCCCAACCGTGGGCGTAGTCCACGAGCATCGCGACCGGCGTGAAGGGGGTGCCGCGATCGGGCTCCTTCGCCGTCGACCGCAGAAAGCGATCGACCAGTTTTCCCTTGGGGGAAAGCTGTACTTCGTACAAGCCGGCGGCGGTGGTTCCGCCCGGCTGCCAGAACTCGTCGAATCCCTGCTCGTGGTAGAACATCGACGCGCCCGCCATGTACTGATACCAGATGTCCATCTTGTACCAGGTCATGCCGGCCCCGCTGACGACGCTGTAAAAGTTGTCGTAGAAGTTCTTCGGAGCGTGGTAGCTCTGGGCGTCGCTGAAGATGGTCGACGAATCGCCGAAGTTGCAACTGCGGTACGTCGCCGTCAGGTTGCCCCATTGCCGGGCCGTCCCGCGCATGAAGGCCCAGCGCATCGGCAGGACCGACGACGTCGCGGCCGACGATTCGTAGCCGATCACCCGCGCCCCCCAGTCGGCACACAGCGGCATCGCCAGGATGTTCCCCACGCTCAGGCAGGCGATGACGTCGGAGTACGGATTCGGATCGAGATCCTTGCCGTACACCTTGCGATACTTCTCGCGGTTGGCTTCGAGGAACAGCGGTGACATCGCCGCGGCGAGTTGCCGCCGAGTCGTCGCGCCCGCCGTCGCCTGCTTCATCTTCTCGGCATCGGGATAGAAGTAGCCCAGGCTCTCGCCGGCGATGCTCCCCGCGTAGCGATCGCGGTACTTCTGAAACGCGGCGACACCCTTGTCGCCGACCGGTACTCCGCCGTGATAGTTCATCATCATGGCCCAGTTCCGCTCGGGGTGGCTGTCGAGCCACTTGGCGAACAGTTGGCCCGTCTCCTGCAACTCACCGGTCTTCGGATCGGTCGCGAAGACGCCCGCTCCCACACCGTGAAATGTCGGTGTGACGCGCGGGTCGGAGAAGATCGGGACATCGTCCTTGCCGCCGTACTTCTTTTCGAAGTTCTCGCGGACGGAGGCGTCGGCGATGTTGTACGGGAACTTGACGCGGTCCGGCTTGTCGCTGAGCCACGTCTGCGCGGCGTTGGTGTGCGAGACGTTCCACAGATAGATGAACCCCTTGTCGCGAAACGTCCGCAACTTCCAGAGGTCGGGCAAGTCGAAGGCGGGATGCCGGCGCGCCAAGGGTTCCAGGTTCCGCAGTGCGGAGCGATTCGCATCGGCGGTGGTGATCGCCGTGGCTGCGGTCGCGGT
>JAYTIB010000431.1:0-4747 GCA_043732205.1 Schlesneria sp.
GTCGCCGCGCAGAAGGACGTCGACAGCACGATCAACACCCTCCGCGACCCCGTGGGCGCATTGATCTCCGTGGCCGTCGATGCGATCGCCGGCGTCATCGACACCATTCTAAAAATGAAGGACATGCTGATGTCCGCCCTGTCCAAGGCGGGCGAAGCGATCGACCTGATTCTCGCCGACCCCATCGCGTTCCTCGGATACCTTGTCGCCGGAGTCAAGCAGGGAGTGGAAGGCTTCCTGGCGAACATCGGCACGTACCTGCAAAAGGGGTTGCTCGACTGGCTGTTCGGCGCGTTGTCGCAGGCCGGAATTCAAATGCCCGAGAAGTTCGATCTCAGCGGCCTGATGAGCATCGTGCTGCAGGTGCTGGGCCTGACCTGGACGAACATCCGCCAGCGGGCCGTGGCGATTGTGGGCGAGAACGTCGTCAAGTCTCTGGAGACCGCATCGGAGATCTTCGTCACACTGGCCACCAAGGGTGCCGCCGGACTGTGGGACTACATCAAGGAGCAGGCGACCACTCTGCTGGAGACTCTGAAAGAGAGCTTCAAGTCGCTCGTGATGGAGAGCGTGATCGTCGCCGGAGTCAAGTGGCTGATCGGACTGCTCAATCCGGCGTCCGCGTTCGTGAAAGCCTGCATGGCGATCTACGACATCGTCACGTTCATCCTCAACAAGGGACAGCAGATCCTGACCTTCGTCAACGCGGTCCTCGATTCGGTCCTCTCAATCGCCAAGGGAGCCGTTGCCCCAGCCGCAAAGGCCGTGGAAGCCGCCCTGGCCAAGTCCATCCCCGTCGCGATCGGCTTCCTGGCCAGCCTGCTCGGCATCGGCGACCTGGGCGAGAAGATCAAGAAGGTCATCGACAAGATCCAGATACCGGTTAACAAGGTGATCGACTGGCTGATCAAGAAGGCGATATCGCTGGTGAAGACGATCAGTAAGGCATTGGGATTTGGGAAGAAGGACGAGAAGGAGGTGAAGGGAGCGGACGGTGACGGTCCCTCGTTCGAAGTCTCACAAGCCGCACCGATGCAGGCCGCTGCGCACACGCTCACCGCAAATGTGGTAGCAGGCCGCATAACGATTCTCCTGGCCAGCACGCCGACCGAGTTGGCAGGCCGGATCGAGGCCACCAAGATTAAGCTCGATTCGACGACTTCGATCGGGCCTAAGAAGGTCAAGAGAATCAAAGCCGAGCTCGATGAAATTGCGGCTCAGTCGACTGACGAATACATCCACAAGAAGTACGGCTCTAAACTGATTCGACGGAGGTCAGGTCAGCCCGACAAAGCGACCTCCCAAGTCTCGGACGCATCGTGGACGGACACGGTCAAGAGCCATCTCGGCATGCTTTCGCGAAGACTCTTCGCCCTTGCTCAGGAATACAAGATCGATGAACTTGAATCGCTCGCCGCCTCGTCCGTGCCTCCCGAGCGATACCTCCCGGGTGGATACCCCGTCAGGAGCAAACTATATATCCGGGGGAGTAGTTATTCGTCAAAGGCAAAGAGTTTGCGAGACCGCGTTTATAAAGCCCTGAAGGCCGATGATCGTGCCGCACTTGCGGCGGCGCTAGGAGGCGGAGGCCAGACCCCAGAAACGTTCACTAAACCCGCGAATGTCGCTGATGTGACAGATGGCAAGAAGTACCATGTCGATCACGCAACGCCGCTTGCCCACCACTGGCAAAACGTTGGGTACAATGCCAATGACGCGGACCGACGGGCGACGGCGGATTCAGATGGGAACCTCCAGCTACTCACAGTGAAGGAGAACCTGGACAAGGGTTCGACCGTCGGCGACGAAGAGTTTAGATATGGCAACAGGCCTTATGTTGGCCCCGCCTTCACGAGTGATATTGCAGAGGGTGGCCGGCCGGGTGCCCTCACAATCGAAAGCAGCCAATTCGAAGTCAAGACCGGCAAATAATGGCCCCCGATAAATACTCTGGAGCAGACCGAGGTCATTCCCACCGAGATTCTCTGTCTCACCAAGACGTTGTCATGATCGAAACTTTCTGAGACCAAATGAACCGCAGCCGTTCGTCGATCCGGCTCGCCACGGGAAGAGAACGGGGACAGGTCCATTTGTTTTGGCAGCGATACATGAACGAGTATTGTGGCACCTATGAGTCGAACGTGTTTTAAAAGGCGCGAGGCAAATGTCACAGCCACCTTTGACAATCGCTGAATTCAAAACCTCTCTTGTCGATCGATATCTGCAACCGCTCGACCATTTGCCAAGTCGTGTGCACTTGGAGCGGCTGTTGGAGAAGCGGGGCGTGTTTCAGAACGCGGTGATCTTTTCGGAGTACGTCGAGCAGTTGCGATCGATCTTCGCAAGGCTCAATCGCATGTTCAGCGAGCACGGAATCATCGCCGGATCTGACTTGTCGGCTCAAGCACTCGGCATGTGCAATGAACTGTTGGAATACGGCCAGCGTCTGCCGTTGTCGCTCCCGCAGGCCATCGTGGACGAGTTCGCCCGCAAGGCGAAAAGCGATGTGGCGTGACGGTTCGCCCTTCACGCGTTCCATGAGCCCCGGTCGCCGACGTCGAATGCCACCTTCGATGCGTCGGGTCAGCCCTTTTTGGGGACGGATGTTGGTGGCTTCGATGTCATCACGCGATTCACGACGAGCTTGATGCCGTGGATTCCGCGGACGACTTCGCACAGATCAATTTCCTCGTCATTGGATTCCAAGAATCCCTCCAGGCAAATCGCGTCCCGGTCGTACTGGTGGACGTTCAGGCGGGTGAACTTGAGCGAGGGATGATTCTGCAGCAGATGCAACACGTCACGTTCGACGGCATGCGGAGCTGGAATCTCAACTGTGGCCACGGGCGGATTCGAATCTCCCGCGCGCTGGGAGGATTCCACCGGCATTGGGGAAGGGGCCGATTCGCGTGGGTTGGCACCGGACGACGGATTGATGGGCTGGTTCATGTCATTCTTCCTTGTAACACGGGGAAACCATCCATTCGAGGATGAATTCACTCTATCCGGAGTCTGCTGAATGGCGAGTGGATTCTCGACAATTCCGCGACTTTTTGCCGACTCCGGCCCGTCACGTCTTGATCGCCGTCGCCACGGAACACGCTCTTTGCGCTGTCTTCCAAATGCGAAGCATTCGCAGCGAAGAGCCGCGGACTCTGAATGACGCGTCAACGGATTGCGAATCGAGCCGTTGAGAATCACGACCACGACGCAGCGTGCCTCCAGCAGTGACTTGGCTGCCTGCTTAAAAAAGGAAGGGCGTGGTTCCCGCCGATCCGCGCCCGTGATTGTGCGGCAATCTCAACACCGGCTCGGCAGGAGCCTCGCGGTTCCAAGAATCACTTTTGCAGAGAGCCGCAAGAATGGCCCGTCGCCGGTTAATCCGCGGAGCGGTTTTCGGTGATCGTCCTGTTCAGTGTCATTGCGCGACCCGCACGATGCGGCGGCGAATCGGCTGCCGTCACGTGGCGCATCAGGAGAATCGAAAACATGGTCAACACCGTCAATCAGAAGCGGCGGCCTGTCAGTCGGCGGCGAAAACGTCATGCACCCGAACTGCTGGCGCGTGTGCGCGAGTGGATGGAGCGGGAGATCACGTTTGTCGACAATCCCGTTTTCCGGACACCCGATTCCGCCGCTCGATTGCAGAGGCAGCGTCCCGCGTCGCTCGACGAAACCGCCGCACCTGCGAGTTCCGAACCCGGTCTGGCGTTTGTCTCGGGAATGGTTGATGCCCGCTTGCTGACGCCCGATGAAGAAGTCCACCTGTTCACGTGGATGAACTTCCTGAAGTACCGGGCGGACCACTCCCGGCAGCGATTGGATCTGAATTCACCGGAGGAATCGTTGGTCGATCGTGTCGAAGCAGATCTGCGCGAGGCGGTCGCGGTGCGGAATCGGATTGTCCGCAGCAATCTGCGGCTGCTCGTGGCGCTGGCCCGCAAGTTGGCGGACTCGATTGATCAGATGTCTGAGTTGATCGCCGAGGCGACCGTTCCGTTGATTCGCGCCGTCGAACTGTTTGATGTCGGCCTGGGGAATCGATTCAGCACGTACGCGACGTGGGCCGTCCGCAATCACATGTTGCGGTGCCTGAAGCGCCGGCAGTTGTCGCTGGACCGGACCGCCGGGCACGATCCGTCATGGCTGGACCGCCTGCCGGACGAGCGGTCCCATCCCGACGATGATGCGCGCTCATCCATTCAGCGGGTTGAGTCTGTGCGGCACCTGTTGACATCGCTCAACGATCGTGAGCGGCTGGTGATTGCCGCGCGATTTGGGCTGGAGGGACAGCCGCGCGGCCAAAGCCTGCAAGACATCGCCGAACGAGTGGGGCTCAGCAAGGAACGCGTCCGGCAGATTGCGCTGACCGCGATCGAAAAGCTGCGCGGTATCGTGAAAACCACCGGCAGCATTTCGTAGGCGGCGGGTTGAGGCCGTCGGCCGGAAATGATCTGCCCGTGGGATGGATTTCCAATCCGTCCGGTGTTGACGGGCGGATTGAAAATCCGTCCCACGTCATTGGTCGTTGATTTCCCGCGGACGGCCTTTGCGGGGCGTCCGTCGCACGAGTGACTCAACCAGATTCCATTCGCTGGATCGTTTGCTCATTTCGAACAGTGGCATAGAATCTGGCCCGCAACTCAACCAAGGACCGTTCGAGAAATTATTGTCGTGGATCGCTCCGCGATCCAACGTTCTGATCGCGGAGCGATCAGCGACAATGCGACAGTTAATTCTCGAACGG
>JAYTIB010000432.1:0-1725 GCA_043732205.1 Schlesneria sp.
AGCGACGGGACTACCGTAGTCCCGTCGCTCCGCCGACGGGACGCGGGACGCCACAGTGACTCGAATGCACGGACCCTTGAATCACGCCTGATCCCGCAACGCCCGCACCGTCCTTCACAACCAACTTCCACGAGGATACTGCATGAGTCTGATCTCGAACGAAGTCCGCGAGCCCGATGAGATCATCGCGCGGATTGCCGACTACGTCTGCCAGCCGCCGTCGTTCAGCGACGAAGCCCTCGCCACCGCGCGACTTTGTCTGCTTGACAGTCTCGGCTGCGCGCTGCTGGCGCTGGATTTTCCCGCCTGCTCCAAGTTGATCGGGCCGTCGGTTCCGGGGGCCGTGTTGACCGGCGGGGCGCGAGTTCCGGGAACCGGTCTGTCGCTCGATCCCATTCAGGCGGCCTTCTGTTTCGGCACGATGGTGCGGTGGCTGGACTACAACGACACGTGGCTGGCCGCCGAATGGGGACATCCGTCCGACAACCTCGGCGCGATCCTGATGGTCGCCGATTGGCTGAGTCGTCGCCGACAACTTGAAGGGCCGCCGCCGTTACAGATTCGCGATGTGCTGAACGCGATGGTCCAAGCTTACGAAGTGCAGGGAGCCCTCGCGCTCGACAACGCCTTCAACCGCGTCGGGATCGACCACGTGATCCTGGTCCGGGTCGCCTCGACCGCCGTGGCCACCCGTCTGTTGGGTGGCACGCGCGATCAAGTGGCGGATGCCGTCAGCCAGGCGTGGCTCGACGGCGGACCGCTGCGGACGTATCGACATGCGCCGAACACCGGTTCGCGCAAAAGCTGGGCGGCGGGTGACGCCACGCGCCGCGCCGTTCAACTGGCGTTCTGGACGCTGACGGGTGAAATGGGCTATGCGACGGCACTGACTGCTCCGACGTGGGGATTCCAGGACGCGATGTTTCGCGGTCGCACGATCACGCTGGCCCGGCCGCTCGGCCACTACGTGATGGAGAACATCCTGTTCAAGGTCTCGTTCCCCGCCGAGTTTCACGGTCAGACCGCCGTCGAAGCGGCGCTGCGGCTGCATCCGCTCGTGAAAGACTGTTGGGATCAGATCGCTCGGATCACGATGGAAACTCAGGAGCCGGCGATCCGCATCATCACCAAGAACGGCCCACTGAATAACCCGGCCGACCGCGATCACTGCCTGCAGTACATGGTCGCCGTGGCGCTGGTCCACGGCACGCTGACCGCCAACCACTATGAAGCGGATGCCGCTGCGAATCCGCTGATCGACCGGTTGCGCGAGCGGATGACTGTCGTCGAGAGACCCGACTACTCGCGCGATTACCTCGATCCCGACAAACGCTCGATCGCCAATTCGATTCAGGTCACTTTCGCCGACGGAACCGCGACGCCGCGGATCGAGGTCGAGTACCCACTCGGTCATCGCCGCCGTCGCGCCGAAGCCCGTCCGGCGCTCTTCGATAAGTTCCGTCAGAACGTCGGAGCAAGGCTGCGAAACGCGGACGAAATCGTGTCGTTGTTTCAGAACGCGGCTCAATTGGACTCCCTGTCCGTTTCGCAGTTCGTCGATTTGACGCTGCCCCTCGAAGCGGACCACTGACACGACGGCTCACGGCGTATAATCCCCGCGTTCAACACTAACCCTTAAACAAGCAGCCCTCATTGGTTTTTTTGTATCGTGCGCGAGCGCGTACCTCGAGCGTGCCGAGGTTGTCGGTGTTGGATTCGGCGGTG
>JAYTIB010000433.1:0-4741 GCA_043732205.1 Schlesneria sp.
GCCCGGATGACGTTTCGTCACTTGTTCGTCGATCCCTTTGTGACTCCCGAATCGGCCGAACCGCACTACTGGTTCGAGACCCGGCGGCCCTTCTGCAACCTCGTGTTCCTGCTCCCCCTGCTGGTCGTCTACGAACTCGGCATCGTGCTGCTCGGTGGATCGCATTCCGATGCGCTCCGCAATGGAGCCGACGCCTGGATGCGGATGTTCCTGCTGCGGTTGGGCATCGACCTGCTGTGGCTGCTGCCCATGTCGCTGATCGGGGCGCTGGTGTTCTGGCAATGGGCCAGCCGCCAACCGTGGCGGATGTCTTGGGACACGCTGGGGGGCATGGTGGCCGAGAGCCTGCTGTTCGCCTTCGCGCTGATCCTGTTGGGGCAGGGGGTCGACTCCTGCTTTCGGCAGCAACCGGCCAACCTGTTGCAGGTCGACGGTTCCGGTTGGACCAACAGTCTGCTGATTCGATCGGTGACGTTCCTGGGGGCGGGGATCTACGAAGAGTTCCTGTTCCGGCTCTGCCTGATTCCGGTGACCTACGCGGGCTTTCGCGCGCTGCTGCTTCCGCACCGCTGGTCGGTGGGGGCGACGGTCGTGTTGAGCAGCGTGGTGTTTTCGCTGGCCCACTATTTGGGCACGCCGGACCAGGGCTATTCGTTGTCGCTGCTGGCCGATGCCGCGGCGCGCGTGCAGTCAACGCGGGCACTCTGGTTCGGTTTCGCCTTTCGCACGCTGGCCGGAATGTTCTTCGCCGCGCTGTTCTTTCTGCGCGGCTTCGGCATCACCGTCGGCGCCCACGCGGCCTACGACGTGATCGTCGGCGCGGTGCTGATCACGGAACTGTGACGCCGACGATGACGCCAAACGGTGAAGCAAGAGATTGACCACAGATTTCACGGATGGGCACAGATAATAAGAGTGCGAATTAAGAGTCCTGCATTGGCTCTTCTTCCCATCCGTGACATCCGTGAAATCTGTGGTTCCGCCGCTTCGCTTTGGTTGCGGTCGAGAGGCTGCTTCGTTTCACCGCGTGGGCATCGCCCCGCGCGTATTGAGCGTGAATCGTCGCTCACGCGCGGGGCGTTGCCCACGCGGTTAAACGACCAATCGAGACTGACAGGTCTTACGCGAGCTGCCGTTTCAGCGCGTCGCCGATCTGCTGGATCGCGTCCAGCGCGGAGTCGAATTGATCGACGCGCTTGATGAAGGCGTGGATCAGTCCGTCGTAGCGGTGCGTCTCCACGTTGATCCCCGCGGCGCGCAGCGCGGTGCCGTACGCCTCCCCCTCGTCGCGCAGCGGATCGAATTCGGCGGTCAGGATCAGGGCCGGTGGCAGGCCCCGCAACGATGCGGCGCGGATGGGTGACGCATACGGTTCGAGCATCTGTTCCGGCGCGCTGACGTAGTGCCGCCAGAACCAGTGCATCTGCGATGTCGTCAGGAAGTAGCCGTCGGCGTTTTCGTGGTATGACGGCCGGTCGAAGTCGCAGTCGGTGATCGGGTAGATCAGCACTTGATAGGCCACCGGCGGCCCGCCCCGATCGCGCGACATCAGGCAGAGCACGGCGGCGATGTTGCCGCCGGCACTGTCACCGCAGACGGCGATGCGCGCGGGATCGACGTTCAACGCACGGGCCTCGCCCGCAATCCACCGCAGCGCGGCATAACCGTCTTCAATCGCGGCGGGGTACTTGTGTTCGGGTGCCAGCCGGTAATCGACCGACATGAACACGCAGCCCGATGCGGCGGTGAGTCGCCGCACCACATCGTCGTGCGTTTCGACGTTGTTGAGCACCCAGCCGCCGCCGTGAAAGTACAGGCACGCGCCGAACGGTCCCTCGCCGAGCGGCCAGTAGAGGCGGATCGTCAGTTCGCCACCATCGGGGCCGGGAATCATTCTTGTTTCGACCCGCGCGAGCTCCGGCGGCGCGAGCTTCACCCGGCTGCCCAACGCGAGCGCCCAGCGGGCCGTCTCCAGCGGCAGTTCCTCCAGCGGGGGAATCTTCTGCAACTTCAGGTCATTCAGAAACGCGGCGGCTTGGGGGTGGAGTGGCATGATGGCCGCTATGATTACGTCCCGGCGAGTCTCGAACCAGTCATGAAGGACCGGCGCATCAACAACTGTCGTCTTTCGCTCCGCGAAAGGACGTCCTTTCGCGGAGCGAAAGGCGACAGTGATCTCTGCGCCGATCCTAAGGAGCCAAGATGTCTGTCATTGGAAAACGCGTTTTGATTTTTGTCGGCGACGATTACGAAGACCTCGAACTGTGGTACCCGAAGCTGCGGCTGATCGAAGCGGGGATGCATGTCGTCGTGGCGGGCCAGCAGGCAGACAAGGTCTATCACGGGAAGAACGGCTATCCGTGCAAGTCCGACGCAGCGATCAACGACATGGACTCGGCCAACTTCGACGGTGTGCTCTGCCCCGGCGGCTGGATGCCCGACAAACTGCGGCGCGATCCGAAAGTGCTGAGTCTGACGCGCGAGTTCGACTCGTCGGGCAAGCTGGTCGCGGCGATCTGTCACGGCGGTTGGATCCCGATCTCGGCGAACGTCTACCGCGGCGTGAAAGTGACCGGCTCGCCCGGCATCAAGGATGACCTCATCAACGCGGGCGGCCTGTTCGAGGACGCGGCCGTCGTCATCGACCGCCACCACGTCACCAGCCGCAAGCCCGACGACCTGCCCGATTTCTGCAAGGGGATGCTCAGCGTTCTGGGGGGATGAATACTGTCTCGTTGGCATGATCGGCATCATCCAACTTGAAAGTAAAAATCGCGAGACCTTGGCAATGACCAGTGATTTCGAGTTTCTGCAATCCGATCACGATGTTGTCCTTCAGACGGTTCTCGACTGTGTGCGGGATGAATTGGAAGACTTCAAGGTGAAGGGCATTGTTCCGGATTCCGACCTCGTCGAACTCGACAAGAAGTACGCACTCTTCATGAGCCTTTGCTTCAATGCATTCATCATGAAGCTCGAAGACAAACTCGGTGTCCAATGGACTCATGAGGAGATTCGAGAGATCTTCCACCCGATCTGGGAAAGTCCCGAACGGACGAGCACCGGGGACGGAGGCAACACTCCCTCGAAGCTGACCATCGCCGCACTGGCAGACTTCATTCGAGTACGCATCAAGCCGGTATCGTTTGAGCCGGTCAGCGTTCTCGGTTCGCCCCCCTGTCCCGCGGCCGGGTACTTTGTCGGGATGAGCGAACTCGTGCAGCGTGTTCGCCCCGACGCCGAGCGGTTTGGGCCAAGCACTCCGATCATGCATGTCCTGCCATCACGCTCGTTGCAAGTCTTCTGGTGGAGGCTCAGCCGTGCTGCGGGCCGTTCGTTGCCGGAGTTGTCGTTCTGGTTGAATCATCTCGCGAACGTATTGCTCATCGTGTCGGCCGCGTGCCTGGCGTTTGGCGTGCTGGTCGATTGGGCGTTTCTCGCAGCCGTGTGGCTGTTATGTCTGAAGGGGATTCAATTCGGCTGGTGGCTGCACCGGCGAGCGAACCCGCTGCCGCAAGGGATCGTCACCTTCGGCGACCTCGCGCGGCATCTGGCCGGGCAGAAGGAGATTCCCCCGCCGCGCAGTCTTTCACGACGGCTTGGCTCTTGGGTGGGACGGACTCTCTTGAGGCGTCGTCCCGCGAAGACTCCGTTGGAGCGGACGAACTGACCGATCGCAGTCGCGTCGGGAACACTCATTTCTCATCGCCTGTTGTCGCCGACATCGGGTCGAGTGATCAATGCCAGTCGCGTCGGCAGCGATTCCAAATCTGCGTCCACCACGGAAGGTTGACCGTTGCCACCACTGCCAACAGACCCCAGGCCGCGCCGATTGGTCCTTGGGCACAGCCCAGCGCGACGACCAGCAGCGCAATCAGACCGTGCGAAACGATCCCCGCCATGAGAAATGGATCCTGCTTGTGAGCCCGCACGTAGACGGTCAGGCACCGGGGCCAATGCAACAGCAGGAATGCGACCGCGAAGACAGCCGTCGGTTCCAGCGCGAGCATGCGCGAGGCGAGCCGCTGTGTCAGCGTCCAGGGAAGCACGTTCAGTCCCCAGACTCCGGCACACAGTCCGATCACACCCAACAGGTAGAACGCCCATGAGATGGCGGTCAGGCGAAAGAAGACGCGGTCCATCTCGCGCCAGTCCTGACGGGCGGCCAGCATTCCAAACAATGGGCTGCGGACCTGAACCCAGGCATAGGCCGCCGATTCGATCGCGGACAAGATCGTCCACGTCATCCCCATCTGGCCCGCCACCACCGAGCCGTGACAGTAGAACATCACCGGAGTAAACAGGCTGAACGCGAGATACCCGGCCACGCCCAGTACCGCCATTCTCCATTGCAACGGCCAGATCTCATGACGCCACGAAATTGCCGGGGCATCCTCTCCGAGTGACAGCGATTGCCAGAACCGCCGGTAACGGACGGCGATCATCCAGACATCCCACGCGAGGCGAACGGCGACCGAAACGACGACCGCCCACAACCCCAGTCCGGCGGCCATGCTGGCCCAGACGGCGAAGCTGCCCGTCATGAACTGCAGCAGCCGGACGCGGTTCACCACGACCATCTGGTTGCAGCCTTCGAGCATGGCCGAGTACGCCCAGGCCCACAGCAACAGACCATTCAAGGCGACCAGGCAGAACCACGGAGCGACCCAGGCTTCCCTCGGCAGGGTGACAGCGGCCGGAGACGACTCGGCGGATGATCCGATGGAGCTGACATCGGCGG
>JAYTIB010000434.1:0-4741 GCA_043732205.1 Schlesneria sp.
ACTTTCATTTGCCCCGTAGCACGGACGCCTCGTCCGTGCGGAACCTTCGATACCGATGGACGCACGGACGAGGCGTCCGTGCTACAGCAACCCGGCAAAACCAATTTGTTCGACCACTAGTTGCAATCGAAAACTCGCCGCACGACGGCCTGTCGGAAGCGCTGCGACACACGTCAGTCCAGTGGGTCGAAACGTGAATCCGCAGGCGGCCTCCATCGAGATTCCCCGATCATTTCCGGCAACATCCTGCTTGCCGATGATGTCAACCGGGAAGACCGGCACGGAAGGGGCGGCATCATAACAGATCGGCAGAATTGGCAAGAGTCCGACGGTTCCGGAGCATTGCCGGTCCATCTTTCACCAGACATCCCAACCGGCACGGCAGGCAAAGTTCTCCCCCGAACTCAGGGGAGAGGGGACGAGCAACGCCTTTGACTGACGCCACCCACTACCCACTACCCACTACCCCCTACCCACTACCCACTACCCACTCGATTCAGTAGTCCATCCACATGCCGCCGCCGAACAGCGTTTCTCTCAGGCCGGCGAACGAGTATTGCAGCGCGGGGCCGGTGTAGTACTGCATTCCCAGACGGTACGTGTGATTCGACGCTCCGCGCCACTGCCAGCCGGCGTTCATGTTGACGCTGGTCACGTAACCGAAGTCCTGCCGGGTGTGACCGTTGATCGCGGCGAACGGGGCTCCGCGCAGACCAAACTTCAGCGGGCTGTACTGAGCACCGTACTGAAGTTCGAGCGGCAGGGCACCATCCTCGGCATTGAAGGCATACGCGACTTCACCATAAATCTGCGCGTTGGGATTCAGGTGGCGTGTCCAACCGACGATGCCGGAGTCGCGGACGTAGTTCAACCGGAGATAGCCCGGATTGCGGATCAGGTACTCGTCGCCGAGATGCGAACTCAAGTGGTAGTACCCCGCCTTGAAGGCGTTGGGGCCATGCCGCCAAGTGGAGAGGAACCCGGCACGGAAGTCACATGCTTCCAGATCGTCGTTGTTCGCCAAGTCGACGCGCGGCAAAGCGGCTCCTTCGAGATCAAGCTGCCATCCCTCGGGATTGACGGCGTCCGTCGTGCCGTGGCGTAACAGACCGACGTGACCGCCGAGAGTCGTCTCCCAGATGAGCCCGTTGCGTCCCTTGCTGGAGAGCCAGACCGCCTGCATCCGCGATTCCTTCTCACCCGCCAGATACGCCTTGTACATCAGCCCGACCGGCATGACCTGCCACCCGTATCCACCGTCGCAGTTGGCCGGCCCGGCCTCGAAGATCTCGCCGGATTCTTCCTGCCAATCCACCAGATTCAAACGGCCGGCATCTGAAGTTTCCGGGTGATCATCGGTGTAACCGGCGAGCGACGCCTGACCGGGTTTTGACCGCGGCTGCGGCGGGGAACGCATGCTTCCGTCAAGACCGACGTGAACCTGCAGCCCAAAGACGGGTTCATCGAGTCTGGCACCCCGGTCAGCAGATGCACCGGGTTCGGAACCCGCCCAACCGAGCGCTGTGATCCCGAGCACCAGGCAACAGCAATTGATCCAGCGAAACACGAGGCTTCCTCCGGAGTTGTGAGTCCACGGCATTGAATGACGCGCTCTCGTTTATCGGCCGTTCGTGGCGAATGCGCACGGCCAACCGGTGGTGAGGGTGATGATCGCTGCAATCAAACGCCCGGATGTACCCGACATGCCGGAAACGGAAGCGCGGTAATCTGCGGCGACCCTGTCGGTGCCTGTGGCCGACGCGTTGGGAGATGCTCACGCGTGCCGCTTCGCCCGGATCATTCACGGTGTCGTAGATGAGTTCGCAAGAACTCAGGTCGTGGCCCGCTGTTTTGCTGAATTCTTGCGAATTCAGCTACGAACAGTGCCCGACGCGCCGAGCGATGTTCCTGCGTGTGCCGGGTCGCTTCGGCCGATTTCGCGGCGGCGTTTTCCAATGCTTGCGGATCGTGGTTACAATCCCCGCCTGCTGATCCGACCCCTGATCGGGTCTTCCGCCAACCGCCTTGGAGATGCGTTGCAATGAAGTGTCATGAAATCCTTCGCGAGGCGCGGAGCCGTGTCTCGCTGGCTGTTGCGGCCTGTCTGGTTTTGGCGACTGCAGCGCGAGTTTGTTCGGCCGCATCGTTCGACGACAACGTCAGGGCGCTGCGGTCCGTCGGGGCCGAAGGCAAGGGGCACGCGGCGGCTATTGCGGCCGTCAAAGAATTATCGCAGGGATCGGCCGACACACTCGTCCCCTTGTTGAAGGCGTTTGACGAGGCCGGCCCGCTGGCGGTGAACTGGCTGCGCGGAGCGTTCGAGTCGGTCGCGGACCGCCAATTGAAGGCCACGGGGAATCTTCCGGCTGACAAGCTGGAAGCATTCGTCAAAGACACCGCCCGCAATGCGGGAGCCCGTCGCCTGGCGTATGAATGGCTCATCAAGGTGGATGCGAAAGCCAGTGACCGATTGATCCCTGGAATGCTGCGGGACGCCAGCCCGGAATTCCGTCGGGACGCCGTTCAACGACTGATCAAATCCGCGACCGTCGCGCGGGAAGACAAGATTGTCGACGAGGCGCTCAAGCTGTACCGCGAAGCGTTGGCGGGTGCCGTCGATGACGACCAGGTCAAGGCGATCGTCGGGCCGCTGCGGGAAATGGGACAGCAGGTCGACCTGCAAAAGCACTTCGGATTTCTGACCGAGTGGCATCTGGCCGGACCGTTCGACAACACCGAGAAGAAAGGTTTCGACATCGCCTATCCGCCGGAAAAGAGCGTCGATCTGGCGGCGAAGTATGTCGGCAAGGAAGGCGAAGTCACTTGGCAGAAGTTTTCGACCGCTGATGAATACGGAGTCTTCAACATCGCCAAGCAGGTCTCCGCGTACAAGGGGGCCGCGATGTACGCGGCGACCAACTTTGTCTCGGACAAGGCTCAGTCCGTCGAGTTCCGGCTCGGCACGTCGAACGCGTGGAAGTTGTGGGTCAACGGCGAGCTGATCTTCGGTCGCGACGAATACCACCGCGGCAAGCAGTTGGACCAGTATCGCGTGACCGCCAAGCTCCGTCCTGGAAACAACGTGATCCTGTTGAAGGTCTGTCAAAACGAACAGACGGAAGAATGGGCGCAGGATTACCAGTACCAGATCCGTGTCTGCGACTCGACCGGTGCCGCGATCCTGCCGACTCCCGCCGCGGCAACGCCGCGCGTTGATCGCTGAAGTACACGGCTCCCAAGTGAGCAGTTCCGAATCGTTTCACCCGGAGCCTGCGGCGACGGGATGACGGTGCAGGGCTGACGACGCAGATCGACTGTCGTGTCATCCCCGTCGCCGTAGGCTCCGGGTGAAACGAAAACTCCCCATCACTCCTTCATGGAATTCGCACGATGCGCCTGATGATGTTCAGCCTGAGTCTGGCTCTCTGTTTGTCATCCACTGCGGTGCGCGCGGACGACTGGCGTCAATTTCGGGGCAACGACAGCACGTCGGTCTCGAAGGAATCCGGCCTGCCCGTGAAATGGTCGGCGACGGAGAACATCGCTTGGAAAACCGCCCTTCCCGGCCGGGGGCTGAGTTCCCCGATCATCGTCGGGGATCGGGCGTTTGTGACCTGCTCCAGCGGCTTCCGCCACGATCGCCTGCATGTGCTGTGCGTGAATGTCAGTGACGGAACCATCCGCTGGGAGCGGCAGTTCACGGCCACCGGGCGGACGATGACATTTCCCAAGATCTGCAACGCGGCCCCGTCGCCCGCCAGCGATGGAAAGCGAGTCTTCGCGCTGTTCTCCAGCAACGATCTGATCTGCCTGGATCTCGATGGCAACCTGCAATGGTTCCGCGGCCTGACGTTCGATCATCCCAACGTCAGCAACAGTCTGGGCATGGCCTCGTCCCCCGTGGTCGTGGGTGACACGCTGGTGGCCCAGGTCGAGAACGACAGTCAATCGCTGGCGACCGGCATTGATGTCGCCACGGGGCTTTCACGTTGGACGATCGAGCGTCCCAAGCGCGCCAACTGGACATCGGCCGTGACGCTGACGAAGGCCGCGGGCAGCGATGAAGACCTGGTGTTGTTGCAGTCGTCCGAGGGGATTGCGGCCGTGCAGCCGCTCTCGGGTGCGGCGGTCTGGAAGTACACGGACGGCGCGGCGACGATCCCCTCGTCGGTGATCTCGGACGGCATCGTGTACATCCCGTCGCACGGCATCACCGCATTGAAGCCACCGCGCGGCAGTGCCAACCCCGAAGTCCTCTGGCGTGCGGGCAAACTCGGACCGGCCACGGCCAGCCCGCTGGTGTATGACGGACGGCTGTATTCCCTGAACGCCGCCGGTGTGTTGAAGAGTGCCGACATCAAGACGGGCGAACAAAAATGGGAGTTCCGTCTGACCGGCCCCTTCAGCGGCACTCCGGTCGCCGCCGGTGGCCTGCTGTACTTCTTCAACGAGGCCGGCATGGCTCACGTCGTGAAGCCCGGCGACGACAGCGGTGAGATCATCTCGTCGAACGATCTGGGCGAAATGTTTCTCTGCACGCCGGCCATTTCAAACGGCGCGATCTATGTCCGCAGCGACACGACGCTGTGGAAGATCGCGAACCGATAGTCCGGATCATTCGCCGACCGGTGCGCCATCGCCGCTGAAGCGGTAGCCGATGCCGCGGACGGTTTCGATGAGCGACTCGAAGCTGCCGAGCTTCTGGCGGAGCGACCGGATGTGGACGTCGATCGTTCGTTCC
>JAYTIB010000435.1:0-4737 GCA_043732205.1 Schlesneria sp.
TCTGCGGGTCGCCGACAATGGTCCCGTCCCACAGCACCAACGCCACCCGTGGTCGACCTGCGCGTTCATACGCCCATTCCATCAGTGACCGCTCCAGCAGCCACAAGGGGCGCAGCGGCGAAGCGGGACTCGGTTCGAGACTCAACGGCTGCGCTGGAGGGGATCCGCCTGGTGCAGCGACCTGATTGCGATGAGGGTCCATGTGGGCGGAGTGACTTTGGGAATGGCTCCCCGCCGACTTCGAAACGACCGGCTCTTTGGTTGTGTCCAACCCTTGCGGCATGTTGTCACCTTCGAGAAGCGGGACGCACTGATGTGGACCGTACAGAACGCTCATTCATGAATGGCACTGCGGCAGACCTGCGGCTCCCATTCTGACCTGTTTCGTCGCATCCATCGAGCGACCGACCTGAGTTGACGGAATGGTTCTTCGTGGCATTCGCGATGGTTGGGTTGGAACAGTGTGCCGAACGCGGCGGGGACATGCCATCGTCCACGATTATTTGCGTGGCGGGGGGGCGGTATGGCAAATCTTTCTGGCAACTCAATGAGCCTCTCTCTCAATGAGCCGCAGAAGAGAAATCAAAGGGGTCAGGAGTCGTTGTTTTGTGGTGACGTGCTTCTTAGCAAGAAGCAAAGAGTCCTGACCCCTTTGATCTCCCCTGAAGACGGGGACGCCCTTGGGGTGTTCTTCTCTTTTCGAGAGGACGAGGGTTTGGAGTTGGCCATCGGGGGCGGTGACTTTGGCGAAGAGCGGGAGGTCGCCCGCGTTGACGAACTTGTCGGACCCGGCGTCGAGGAACGGGTGTTCGTCGGTGGTGGCGAGTTCTTGGAAGTGGCCGCGTTGGTCGCGGAACTTCAGGTGGCGCAGGTGGAACGACGTGCGGCGGTAGACTTCGACGACGCGGCGGTAGCCGATCTCGCGACCGTGTTCGTCGCGGGCCAGCACGAAGTCGCCCTTTTGGACGTCTTCGATGTTCTTGGTGAGGTATTGCGGCTCGATGGCGGCGGCTCCCGTCGGCGGAGCGACCGGGCTACAGTAGGCCAGCCGGTTTTGCTGGAAGGCCGCCTGCGAGGCGAACCAGCCTCCCACGGCGAAACAGACCAGCATCGCCGCGGTCAGCGTTTTCGCGAGCCAGCCGCGCGCCGGCTTTCGCGCGACTGGGATACCGGCCGTTACGGCTGCGGTTGCGGCGACGGGGGCAGATCCGTTGTCGACGGCTGTGGCTTGTTGAGCGTGACAGGTTCCGCTGGAACAACATCCCGTCGCCGTCCCTCGTTGCGTCGTCGCCGTACCCACCGCGCGGGAGCTTGGTTCGCATTCAACCGGGACTTCGCCACCGCCCGGCCGATCCCGAGTCCGACCGCGGCGACGGCCGCGATGTCGGACCCGTCAGCGACCGGCTGCGCCTTGTCGGCGGCCGGAACGTCCGTCTCCGACGACACCGCCGTACTGTTCGGTTCGGTGAAGGGAATCAGGCTCGATCTCATCACGGCTTGGGTTCCGGCGATGAAACAGTTGATTCCTCCGACCGGACACGAGTCCACTTTGCTGAGGGTGTCCGATCGCTTGGCCAGTGCCTCGGCGACATTGTCGGTGGATTTGCCGATCGTCTTGAGGGTGCTTTCGCCGAGTTGTTGGCCCGCCTTGACCGTCGCTTCCACGGCAGTGGTCGGGACACGCGCGACGGACTTAGCGATCTTGTCGGCACCGAACGGCACGAGGATGCTGGCGTAGGACAGGGCCGCGCCCGTGTGGTCCCCCTGCGACAGTTTGATTGTGCCGCCGATGGCGTCGGCGATTCCGGTCGGATCGAACACACTGGAGAAATCAAAGGGGTCAGGAGAAATCAAAGGGGTCAGGAGTCGTTGTTTGTGGGGAAGGAACGAACTCGCCGATTTAAAGAGTCCTGACCCCTTTGATTTCCCATTCTGTAGAACCCTCCTCCGAGTGGATCATTCGGATTGATCGGAAACAAGAAGTGCTGATGTGGGTCATGCGGATGCATAGCAGGTGAATTATGGTGAGTAAAGTCAATATCCCTGGTCGGAATTAATCGCCCTTGCGAATCAAACAACCATTCTCTCGCTTGTGGCTCTGCACCATGCGACCGTGTGGACCTCCCAAGTTGCGTGTGCGGAACATCGACATCTGGCTCAAGGACTCCGTGCTTGTTTTTAGGAAGCGTCCGTTGCACCGCCGGCGAATTTGGAGAAATCAAAGGGGTCAGGAGTCGTTGTTTTGGGAAAGGTGCAGAAACCTCGAATCAAAGAGTCCTGACCCCTTTGATTTCCCCCATTCGCTACCCTCCTCCGGCTTGTGCTGGCGCACCCTGACCCCTTTGATTTCCCCAAACCCGGCCACCCCGCCGCTCTCTTAGAGAGTCTGAACGAGACTTGGTAGGCTGATCGAAAAACGTCCCGAGGATCGATCGAAAGCGAATACCTGCTCTCCATCGATATTACTTGCGGAGCAAAGAGCGTGAAACGCCACGTAGGCAAGTGAGCAAACTGTGGTATCTCCTGGAACTGCTTTTATCGACAGGATCGATACATCAATCTGAGCAAACATTGGTTCTCGCCAAGCAAATGATTCAGTGAAAAGATTTGCAGCAAACCTTATGGCGTTCGACCAGTGAGGCTGAATCGCATCAGGGCAGCGGATTTCGATATCTGTTCTGTTGGATCGTTCGATGTCGATCTCGATCTCGGCGAACAGTGCAGCCGCTCCCTGTTGCCACAGGAGTCTTTTGGAAACTTTCATCGATCACTCACCTCTCTTCTTTAGGGAGCGTATTCTCAGAGACCCAATTGCTTCACCTCAGCAGGCGTCAGCATTCTACCATTGAGGTAAAAGTCGGTGGAATCGTACCATTTTTGGTTTCGCACGATCTGTTGGAGTTCCCACTCGGTGTACCGTCCAACTCGATCTGCGGGATCACCGGCAAGAGCCTTCGGAATGTCAAGGCTGTCCAGATTGAATTTGATCCTGCCGCCACCTCCGGCAACCTTATCCAATGTTTGCTTGAATGCAAGATCGAAACGGCCCGGCGCAGCATTGTGCAGACCTTGATCCTTCCATGCATTATCACGAAATGCCCCAGTCGCTTTTGCGAATTCATCAAGGGTTGGTTTTCCTTTAATGGTGTCTAGGCCCAATGCAACATCGACAGGGCCTGGGCACGTGACCGTTGGCCGATTCGACGGCATGTTTCCGCGGACGGAGGCGTTGATGGCGCGGCCAGTGGCCTTGGGAATGGCATAAGCGCCGCCCCCAACGACGACCAATTGTTCAGCGTAACCGCCGGGCCCGAGAACATCATTCAGGATGACCGTCGTCTTGAGCGAGTTGATTTCACTCTCCGTGGCCCCGGCGCGCTTCATGTACTGATACAACTCCGTCCGCCTCTGTGCCTCACGCGCCGCTGCCGCACCAAGGTCCGTGCTGTGGATTCCAGCTTCAAGGGGTCGCTTGATGAGCACTCCCGAGGCGACCTGCTCGTCTAGCCACGCCTCGAATTCGGGACTCCCGGATATCAGCCGCACCATGTACGACATGATTTGATAGTCGCTGGCATTGCTACGGAAGGTCAACGTGCCGGTTTCTGTCGTCCAAGAAATCGGGTTTAGCCAGTTCTCCCAAGTGTTTGTGGGGGCCTCGGCCAGTGTCCCGACCACATACTCTGTGAGGAACTTGTATTGAATGGGATGGAGTTGTTGCATGCGATCGAGGATCGCCTGAATCCGATCATCTGCGGCTGGTGGTTGCTGCTGTTGACCGCCGGCCGGCGCGGCGTTTTGGGGAGCCTCGGCGCGCGTGGTGATGTTGCCGTTGCCGGTGGACGATGTGCCCGTCGTCGAACTCGGCGGTGGGGTGTTGACGATTCCTTGGTCCGTCACCACGCCGTTGGCCGACGATGTGGTGTCGCTGAGGTCGGCGTTGAGCGATTGCGGGAGTGTGGTGTTGCCGGTCGGAGAAATCAAAGGGGTCAGGAGTCGTTGTTTGTGGGGAAGGAACGAACTCGCCGATTCAAAGAGTCCTGACCCCTTTGATTTCCCCGTTGTTTTCCGGATCGTTGACGAATCGGACTTGGGGGCGACCTCGGGGATTGAGTGTGGAGGACAACCCCAGTCGTTGGGCGGTCGATTCGATCCAAGACGACTCGCCGAACGGACTGCCGCGCTGGGCGGAACGTCGCAGATCGGCCAACTCCCGGTCCGTCAACGGCTCATTGACCCGCGCCACCCAATGGGGCGGACGCGGAATCGGCCAGGGCGACAGCAGGGCCGGGTCGGGTTCGGCGGCCTGTTGCCAACGCCACAGCGATCCCCAGCGCCAGTCTTCGGCGCGTCGCACGAGATCGGCGCGCCGGGCGTTCCGTTCGACGTACCGGCAGACGGTCAGAAAGTGGTTGTCATCCTGAACCGGGAAGCTCTTGAACCGCCCCTGGTAGACATGACCGGTGCCGGACGTCTGGTAATGGGCGTGGTGGCGCATCGTGTGGGTGGCCGTGACCCAGCGCAGGAACCGGCTCATTTCCCCGTCCGCAGCGGGACGCAGCACCAAATGCCAGTGGTTCGGCATCAACTGGTAACAAAACAATTCCACCGCGTAGCGGGTCAGCCCTTCGGCGAGAATTCGCTCAAAGGCGTCGTAGTCGGCTTCCTTGCGGAAAATCCGGGCGCGGGAATTCCCCCGGTTCAGGGCGTGATACAACCCGCCCGCTTCATCGGCTC
>JAYTIB010000436.1:0-4735 GCA_043732205.1 Schlesneria sp.
TACCTGAGTGACGACGTCGTCGGCCTGGTCGTCGTTCATCCGCGGCGATTGACCGAATCGTTCTTTTATCCGATGGCCAAAGATGCCGGCCTGTTGCAAAGCCTGGAATCGGAACTCCCCCTCGGCGACATCAAGTTCGAAGAGATCGAGCGCGTGACGGTGGTGATCGACCAGCCCTCGGTGAATGCCGTCGCCGGGAGCGCGGGGTTGGAGGTGCCGGGGAGCGAGCCAGACTCCGGCGTCGTCAACGCGATGCAGGCAAAGAACAACCTGAAGCAGGTGGGACTGGCGTTCCACCTTTACCACGACATCCATGGGAAGTTTCCGCGCGCCGATGGCGACGGTGAAGGAAAACAAACCGGCTTGAGTTGGCGGGTCCATCTGTTGCCCCTCTTGGAAGAGAGCGACTTGTTCGAGCAGTTTCATCTCGATGAAGCGTGGGACAGCGACCACAACAAAACGCTGATCGCGAAGATGCCGGCCGTCTTCAAAACAGCGGGAGTCAAGGACGCGGGGAAGACCGCCCTCCATGTCTTCACGGGAACAGACACGCTGTTCGACGGTGACAAGGGAACGACGCTTAGCGCTGTGACCGACGGGACGTCGAACACCATTCTGGCTGTCTCCGCGGGGGCCGATGCGGCCGATGTCTGGACGAAGCCCGGTGGTCTGGCATTCGATGCCAAGGCCCCGAAGAAGGCGCTCGGGACCATCACCGAGAAGTCGTTCTCTGTCTTGTTTGGTGACGGATCGGTCCGTTCCCTGCGATCGAGCGTGAATGATGAATCGCTGTCGCCGCTGATTCAGATCAACGACGGGTCGATCATCAGCGATGAGGCGTTCGCTCCCGGTAACGACGCCCCGCGCGACGTTCCCACGTTGATCGTCACGATGGTGAAACCGGTTGACCGCGCTGCAGTCACCGGCAAGCTGTTGTTCGAGGCCGAGAAAGAGTGGTTCGAAGAACAGGAATTCCAGAAGGACAACGGCTCGGCGGTTTGGTTGCCCGACGAGAACACCTTTGTTTTTGGGCCGATCGCCGCCGTCAAGAAGATGATCACGACCAAGAAGTCGGGCAAAGCGGGCAACCCCGCGGTCCTGGCTCACCTTGATGCGGCCGCCGATCTGGCATTCGCATTCAACGTCAAATCCCAAGCAGGATTGGTCCAACAGGCGGTGGAGGCGAACCCGATTCCGGGTCTCGGAATGGCTCAGCAGATTGACTCGGTGGCATTGCATGTCCACGTCACCGGCAAGCCGGGTGCGAAGCTGTTGGAATTCGTCGCCAACACCGCCGATGAAGACTCGGCCAGGATGATCTCGACGATCGCGCAGGGTTTTCTGGCACAGGGCAAGCAGCAGTTCAAGCGGGCACCATTGCCGCCCGTGGAGTCCGATGGCGAAAAGGCCGCGGTGAAGATGGCGCAGGCGGTTGTGGAATCCGCGTCCCTCAACCAATCGGGTTCGCGGATCGAGTTCTCGGTCACGGTCCCCGAGGGCTTTGACAAGCTGCCGGAGCTGCTCAAGCCCGCCCTCGAAAAGGCGCGTACCACCGCGGAAGCCACGAAAAAGAAGAATGTTCTGCGGCAGATCGGGCTGGCGTTTCACAACTATCACGATGTGAATGGCACCTTTCCCGGTGCCGGCCGCTCGGCCGCCGGACAGAAAGGATTGAGTTGGAGAGTCCATCTGTTGCCGTACATGGACAACGGGGGGCTCTACCAGAAATTCAAACTGGACGAACCGTGGGACAGTGAGCACAACAAGGCGCTCATCGAACAGATGCCCGAGATCTTCAAGACCGACGGGGTGACTGAGCCCGGCAAGACGTCGCTGCATGTCTTTACCGGACCAGGAGCCCCATTCGCCGACGATCAAGCGCCGGGGATCTCCCAATTCACCGACGGATCGTCCAACACCATTCTGGTGGTCGAGGCGGGTGCCGAGACCGCCGCGATCTGGACCAAGCCGGGTGGTCTCGACTTCGATCCGAAGAACCCCCTCAAGGCTCTGGGAAAACTGACGGAAGAGACGATCCGCGTCCTGTTCTGCGACGGTTCAGTCCGGCAGATCAAGAAAACGATCGAGCCGGAAACACTGCGCCGGCTGATCCAGTCGGCCGACGGCGAACCCGCTGAAGGTTTCTGAGTCTTGACGCCGCAAATGGAGGATGGGCACTCTTGCCCGACTTCTGATCTTCGATTCCGAAATCAACCCCCGTCGTCCCACGACGGGGTTGATTCATTTCAGTGGGTGAAGTCCGCCGACGTCATCACCGGCAGTCAGCGGCGTTAGGCGGGCGGCAGGAATACGCATACAAGCACGCAGCGCAAGCGAGTGAGTGAGTTCTCGAACACACTCGCTTGCGCATCGTGCTTGTCTGTGCGTTAGCTTTCGACTGCGACCGACCGAGTTACGGCGTCTTCTCGATGATCTTGATCTGCCCCGGTTCCGTGATCGCGATCCGCGGCTTCTTCTCGAACAGGATCACCGTGCCGGTGACTTGGATCGTCTTCTGTTTGAAATGCACGGCCGGGTCTTCGACGCCCGCCTGCTTGAACTTCTCCTTCGCCTCCTTGCCGATGAAGATCGTGAAGTTGGCGTCGAGTTTGAAGTCCTCTTCCGAATTCAGATACGTGTTCTCCCGGCCCCCCGTCGATTTGACCAGCATCTCCACGGTCACTTTTTCCTTCAGCTTCTTCGCCGCTTCGGACGGCGTGATCGGCTTGAGGGGTGGCTCGTCGGCCAACACCAGAACCGGAACAAGCAACAGGCAGGCCAGGACGGAATGCAGACGCATGGGAATCTCCCGCAGTTGACGAGGCTTGACGTCCGAGATGAGGCTTGAAGTCCGAAGAGAACAATACAAAAACACGAACCCGTTCGACAGTCGCGACCAGTCCGATGAATCACTGTCGAGCGGGCGGACCGTTCAGCCACCGGATGCGGAACGTTGCCACGATTTGAACCGCGGATGGCGCAGATGGCACGGATCAGAAATAAACCGCAGGGATTCCTCTCCATCCGTACTACTAACAATTTGTTTCTGACCTGGCCGCGAAGATTTTCGTTCCGTCAAGCAGCGCAGCGATTCGTCATCACAACTCGTCGTCATGCTTTCGCCGCCGCCTGTCAAGAAGAGTTCGACAGGAAGATTTGAGACCAGAAGATCCGACCAGAAAACGTCGGAGTTGGCTCTCATTTTCCTGCCACCCATCTTCCTGTCTGTTCTTGGTTGCGGCGGAAGGCCGCGCTGGGCCATCCGCGTTCTCCAAGCGGGTCTTCTCCATTGGTAGTATCAGTGGATTCGGATACGATCTTCGGTCGATCTGAATGTTGGGAATTGAATCTCTTCGATCGGAAGGCGCGATCCATGCTGACACTGCTTGGCCAGGCGGACGAACAACGGTTTTGCGACGGGATGTCCCGTCGAAATTTCCTGCGGATCGGTGGGCTCGGTTGGGGAGGCTTGTCGCTGGCGCAACTGCTCGCGTCCGAAGCCCGCGCCGCTGCAGGCAAGTCGCGGCCGAAGTCGGTCATCATGATTTATCTGGTCGGTGGTCCGCCGCACCAGGATCTGTTCGACCTGAAGCCGCTGGCACCGCGCGAGATCGCCGGGCCGTGGAGGCCGATCCCGACCAATGTTTCCGGTGTCGAAATCTGCGAGTTGCTGCCGCGCATGGCAACGATGATGGACCGGTTCGTTCCCATTCGATCATTGGTCGGCGCCCAGGCGGAACACGACGCGACGCAGTGCTTCACCGGCCGTCCGCCGCGCGGTCCCGGTGTGCCGGTTAGTGGCTGGCCGCAGTTCGGTTCGACCGTGTCGAAGGTCGCCGGCCCCGTCGATCCGGCGACTCCCCCGTACGTCAGCCTGTGTTACACGTGTACCCACGGTCCGTACAACGAACCGGGCTCCGGCTTTCTTGGTGTGGGACAGTCCGGATTTCGACCGTTGGGACCGACGCGCGATGACATGGTCCTGAACGGAGTCACCCCGGAACGATTGGGCGACCGCAAGACGCTTCTGGCCAGCGTTGACCGGTTCCGCCGGGCGGCCGATTCCAGTGGAATGATGGACGGCCTCGACGCCTTCAACCAGCAGGCGATGGACCTGTTGACCTCGTCGAAGCTGGCCGCAGCGCTCGACCTGTCGAAAGAGGACCCGCGGATTGTCGCACGTTACGGGACCGGCAACACCAAGGTCTTCATCGACGAAAATGGCGCGCCGCGCGTCCCGCAAAGCCTGCTGATGGCCCGGCGACTGGTCGAAGCGGGCGTCCGCGTCGTCACGCTGAACTACAGCAAGTGGGACTGGCACGGCGGTTCGTACAACACGATCTTCAACCGCGAGAAGGAAGATTTCCCGATCTTCGACCAGGCGATCACGGCGCTGGTGGACGACCTGCAATCGCGCGGGCTGCTGGACGACACAATGGTGCTGGTCTGGGGTGAGTTCGGCCGCACGCCGATGATCAGCGCCCAGGTCGGCCGCGACCACTGGCCGCGCGTCGCCTGCGCGCTGATGGCGGGGGGCGGCATCCGGGCCGGCCAGGTGATCGGCGCGACCGATCGTCTGGGGGGCGAAGCGGTCGAACGGCCGGTCACATTCCAGGAAGTCTTCGCGACGCTCTATCACCATCTGGGGATCGACGGGGCGAACACCACGATCCAAGACTTGCAGGGCCGCCCGCATTACCTCGTCGACGCGGGAACCAAGCCGATCCATGAACTG
>JAYTIB010000437.1:0-4725 GCA_043732205.1 Schlesneria sp.
TCGTCTGGCAGGCTCCCGAACTGACACCACCGCCGCGAACATTTCTGTTCTCAACTCAGGCGTTCTATCCCTTCGGCTCCTTTGTCAACTTTTTGAACCCCGAGAACTTCCGCGTGGGGTTTCGCAAGAATCTGCAAACGGCACTGAAGGGTTCGCGGGCCGAACTCGAAATCATGGAGCAGGCACTCGCCCTGTTCGAAGCGAAGAACCTCGAGGACGAGTACGAAAAGGAGACGTCACTGCGCTGGAAGGCGTGGTACGACGTGAACTACGGCCGGCTGTTGGCGAACACGGTCCGGCACATCGAATACCAGTTGACGTGCGAACAGATCCTGGCATCCGGTGCCCTGAACCCCGATACGAACCATGTGATGTTCCTGCCGTCGGCCGAATACAAGGGGGGACGTGTCAGCGCGGGACGAGCGGTCCTCGCACGGCGGTTGCTCGAACGCTGTCGAAAGAACAATCCGGGGACGCAATGGGACAAGCTCGCCGAGTGGGAGTTGGAACACGAGTTGGGAATGCAGGTCCAACAAGTTGTCATCCCACCCCCGCCACCCTTCCGGGGTTCGTTCGTCCCGATCCCCCCGATGAAGCCGATCAGCTTTCCGCGGCTTTGAGTCGAGCGTGCGCAGGTTTCGCTTGCGATGGATCAACGTCGAGGACGCAAGTTCAGCCTGAACGCACGCGCAATGAAAGGCGATGACGGACAAGTCGGTAGTTCCAAATTCGTTGTTCGCCGTAGCTGAATTCGCAAGAATTCAGCCGATTGTCGCAGCTCTCTGAACTCTTGCGAGTTCAGCTACGGTGCGAACTTGGAACTACTGACAGGTAAGAAACCTGCCCCACGAACGATCCACCGGAGGCGTTGCATGACGCGAATGTTGTTGTTGACGGCGGTGACCGGGATTGCTGTGGCCGGGACGGGCCTTTGCGGTCGGGCGGCTGAACTGCCGCCGCCGGTCGATCGGAAGATCGACTTCGCGCGGGACGTCAAACCGTTGCTCGGCAAGCACTGCTGGTCGTGCCACGGTGATAAGAAGCAGGAGTCCGGTCTGCGGCTCGACAGCCGCGCCGCCCTGCTGAAGGGTGGAGACCTGGGTCACGCCGTCACGCTCGGGAAGAGCGCCGACAGCCGGCTGATTCAATTCGTTGCTGCCGTCGATCCGAAGAAACTCATGCCGCCGGACGGGGAGGGAGACCGGTTGTCGGCCGAAGCGGTTGGCATCCTGCGGGCCTGGATCGACCGGGGCTGTGTCTGGCCCGAGACTGACTCATCCGCCGCCGCGAAGAACTCACATTGGGCCTATCAACCACTGAAGCGGGGCACTCCGCCAACCGTGATGCGGGCCGATTGGATTGCGAATCCGATCGACCGGTTCGTGCTGGCTGAATTGGAAAAACGCCGCCTGTCGCCGTCGCCGGCGGCCGACCGGCACACGCTGATTCGCCGGTTGTCTCTCGACCTGCGTGGCCTGCTGCCGCCGGTCGCCGAGGTCGAGGCGTTCGTCAGCGACACGCGGCCGGTTGCCTATGAAGAGCTGGTCGACCGGCTGCTCGATTCACCCCATTTCGGCGAGCGTTGGGGACGGCACTGGCTCGACATGGCCCGCTACGCCGATTCCGACGGATACGAAAAGGACAACCCGCGTCCCGATGCCTACCGCTGGCGTGACTGGGTGATCGATGCGATCAACGCCGACATGCCGTTCGATCAGTTCACCATCGAGCAACTGGCGGGCGATCTGCTTCCGAACGCGACTCCGATGCAGCGCCTCGCGACGGCCTTTCACCGGCAGACGCTGACCAACACCGAAGGAGGCACCGACCAGGAACAGTTCCGCGTCGAAGCCTGCTTCGATCGGACGGAGACAACCGGCGCGGTCTGGCTCGGTCTGACGGTCGGCTGTGCCCGGTGTCACACACACAAGTACGATGCCATCAGCCAGCGCGAGTACTACCAGTTGTTCGCCGTCTTCAACAACGGCGACGAACAAACGACCGTGGTTCCCAAGTCACCCGAGGAAGTCGCCGCGTACGGCCCGGTCAAGGCGGCGCACGATGCCGACGTTTCCGCTGCGACTTCGGCGCTGCGTACCGAACAAGCGAAGCTCGGACCGGCCTACACGGCGTGGGAACAGAAGACGCGACAGATCCTCACCGACGTTTCCGCGAACCCCGTCAAACAACATCTTCTCGAAGACCCGCACGTCACGTGCGACAGCGACGTGACCTTTCAAACGCAGCCGGATGGTTCGGTTTTGGTGAGCGGCAACAACCCTGAGAAGGCGATCTACACGGTCGTCGGGCGACTGTCGGTTTCTGAGATTAACGCGGTCCGACTGGACGTGCTGCCCGATAAGTCGCTCCCCGCCAACGGGCCCGGTCGCGTGGCACACGGCAACTTCGTGCTGTCCGAGATGACCGTCGAGATCTCCGCGAATGCCGACTTCACCGAGCCGCGCAAGTTGGAGTTCGCTTCGGCCAAGGCGGACTTCGAACAGGCCGACAAGCCGTGGGCGGCGAAGAACGTGATCGACGGCCAGGACGACACTGGTTGGGCGATCGCGCCGCAGTTCGGCAAGCCTCACTGGGCCGTGTTCGGATTAAAGGAGCCGCTCAAGCAGACCGGGGCCGTGTATGTGCGGATCAGGCTCAGCCAGCAACACGGGATGCAGCACACGATCGGCCGATTCAAGCTGTCGATGCAGTCCGGCATTGAACCGGGAACGACCGTGCCCGAGAACATTGCGAAGCTGCTCGCCGTCGCGGCGGACCAGCGTGACGAAGCCCAGCGCCAGCAACTGCTCGACTACTTCAGCGGCCAGGAATCACCGACCAAGGAACTGCTGGCGAAGCTGGAGGAACTCAGGAAGAAGGAACCGCCCAAGCCGGAACTGACCGCGCGTGTGATCGGGCAACGGATGAAAGATCCGCGCCAAACGTTCGTGCTGAAACGGGGCGAGTTCCTCGAACCGCTGAAGGATTTGGAAGTGATCCCCGCCGGGTTCGCCACGCTCCCCGTGTTGAAGCCGCGCGCGGACGGAGGCACGGCGGCCGACCGGCTCGATCTGGCGCGGTGGCTGGTGTCGCCCGACAACCCACTCACGCCGCGCGTCACCGTGAATCACGTCTGGCGGTTGCTGTTCGGCGCGGGGATCGTCAAGACGTCGAACGACTTCGGCGTCCGCGGCGACGCGCCGACACATCCGGAATTGCTCGACTGGCTCGCGGCGGAATTCATCGGTTCGACAGTGAACCCCGCGGACGGACCAGCCAATCCCGGTTCGGGCCGGTACGCCTCCGGAACGCCGTGGTCGCGCAAGGCGCTCATCAAGCGGATCGTGATGTCGGCCACCTATCGGCAGTCATCACAACATCGCCCGGAACTGCACGACATCGATCCGCAAAATGTTTGGCTCGCGCGGCAGAACCGGCTGCGAGTCGAAGGCGAGATCGTCCGCGACATCAGCCTCGACGTCGCCGGGCTGTTGTCGAACAAGATCGGCGGGCCCAGCGTTTTCCCGCCTCTGCCGCCGGGGATCGCGGAACTCAGTTACGCCGGCAACTTCAACTGGACACCGTCCAAGGGCGAAGACCGATACCGGCGCGGGATGTACACGTTCTTCAAGCGGACCGCCCCGCATCCGAACCTGACGATGTTCGATTGCCCCGACGCCAACCTGACGTGCGTCGAACGCCGAACATCAAACACGCCGCTGCAGGCGCTGACGTCACTCAACAACGAGACGTTCGCCGAAACAGCGCGCGCCTTCGCCAAACGACTGCTGACCGCGCCCGCCTCCAACGATGACGGCCGGATCAACGCCGCCTTCAGGCTCTGCGTCGCCCGCGCGCCGCGCGACACGGAGCTGCACGTGTTGTCGGACCTGCTGAAAGATTCGCGCGACTGGTATCGCACGCGACCGGAACCCGCCAAGCAACTGGTCGGCGCAGACGCCGCGCCGGGGATCAACACCGAAGAGAACGCCGCTTGGATCGCCACTGCGCGCATCCTGATCAACCTCGATGAGTTCATCACGCGAGAATAGCCCCATGACACGGTCCGCAAGTAGGGTGGGACAAGCTCGCTTCGAGCGCCGGCCCACCATGATGAAATCGCCGGAATTGATGGTGGGCCGGCGCGGCGAAACGCCGCTGGTCCCACCCTACATTGAAAAAGGCGATGCCGCTGCGGTGTGGGCCGGCCGCCCGATCAATCCACACGCCCGACCGCAACGTCTCCATTAGATTTGATTCTTGTCTCCGATTCGCGGACAGACCTCATGACACCCTACGACCACTACGTCGCTCAAACGCGCCGCAACTTCCTGACCTCGACCGCCAGTGGTCTCGGCATGGCCGCGTTGGGCGCGATGCTGACCGGCGACGGCGTGTTGTCGCCGGCGACGGCACTCGGCGCTGAGGCATCTCTCGGAGCCGCCAACTCCCACTCGGTGAAGCCGCCGCACTTTGCCCCCAAGGCCAAGAACTGCATCTTCCTGTTTCAGGCCGGCGCGCCGTCGCATCTGGACCTGTTCGACCCCAAGCCGAAACTGAACGAGCTGGACGGGAAACCGCTTCCCAAGGAGATGCTCGAAAAGGTCCGGTTCGCGTTCATCAAGAAGGAGTCCGCGGTCCTGTTGGGTTCGCCGCGCCAATGGTCCAAGCACGGTGAATGCGGCATGGATTTCTCCGACTTCCTGCCGCACATCGCCACCTGTG
>JAYTIB010000438.1:0-4724 GCA_043732205.1 Schlesneria sp.
CCCGGATCGTTGTTGTCGAGCGGCTGCGGAGTGGCCCACGCGACGCGGATGTTGGCGGCCTTCGCCTGGTTGGCCATCCCCTGCAAGCCATCCATGTAGGGCTTGAATGTGTCGTCACCGAAGGCGCGGTAGCGGCCGTCATTCATCCCGAAATCGACTGTCATGGCTGTTGGCTTCCACGACAGCACGTCCCGCGCGAACCGACCGTTGCCGCCTTGCGACGTGTCGCCGCCGATCCCCACGTTGCGGAACGTCAGCTTCCAACTTGGAAAGCGGGTGACGGTCCACATCTCGACGTAGTTCGAATACAGATGCTGCTCGGTGATGCTGTCGCCGATCATCACGACGACATCGCCATCCTTGAAAAAGAACTCCGCCGCACCGGCCGAAGCGGACCAACAGACGGCCATCGCGGCCACACACCAACGGATGCAACGCAACATGAATCAGACTCCGGGAAGGTGAATCGAGACATCCCAATTGACGGCAACAGAGCCCGCGAATTGTGGGGTGCCGTCAAGGATTCAACAAGTCAGCGACGCGGCGGACGATTTCAGCGGCTACGTCTGGCTGCGAGATCGTTCGCCGGTCCCGAACGGCCCGGGCCTGGGCGTGACTCTGAACGAAGACTTCCGTGACTCTGAACGAAGACTTCATAGAGTCGACACTGATCGCGGAATCTCGCTGAAGTTGATCGAATGCGATTGCCAAGAATTTTTCAGAGCGGTACGAGACCTGCAAACTGAATCGGCGTCCGACGTTTGGTCGGCCTGATGGATGGTCCTCGTTCTTGTTTCATCTTTGGTTCCGGATTCTCGCGTCTTCCGTCCCGTGCGTCTCAGTGGGCCGTTGTCCCGGCTGTCATTATTCTTCCCCGACGCACGGAGCTCCCGCAGGAGCGTGTTCTTCTGCGGGAGTTTTTGTTTTTGAACTTCGCTCCGTCTCGCTTGAGATGTTTAGCCGCTACGCCAACGGCGTGCGCGCGAACGAGAGCGAACCGTTGATCGCACGCACGCCGTTGGCGTAGCGGTTAAACGAAAACGGCTTGCTCTTGAGCCGAACGAGGTCGATCAGGTCAATCCAGCGATTCGCCCGCGGAGCGCACGGTGAGAGTCTGCTCGGGGACGCTGTCCGGAAGCACGACCGTCGCGGGGACTCGTCGGAGCAACAGCAGCGCGAGGGTGCGGAGGACCGTCGACATGGCGAAGACGCATAGGTATCCCATCACCGATACACCGACGCCCTTTAGGATCGCGGCACCAATCAGCGAGCCGATCGCCAGCGCCACCGAGTTCGCCACATTGTAGAGCGTCAGCAAACTGGTGCGCTCGGATTCATCAATCGTCTCGAAAAAGAGCAGCACCAGCGCCAGCTCGTAAGCGCCCCAAGCCGCACCGGCCAGGACTTGCAGACCCAGCAGCCAGTAATAGTTCGCGCTGATGACCCAGCCACCGGCGAGCGGCGCGACGCCCAAGGCGCCGATCCAGAGCAACCGATGCGCACCCATCCGATGAGCCAGCCGTCCCCACGCGGGAAGGCATACCACTTTGGCGACGTACGAAACGCCCAGCAGAATGGCGAACTCCCGGTAATCCATCAGCAGCTCCTTCAACATGTACGGCACGAAGAAGGGGCCTGCCACGTAAACACCGACTTGCATTCCCACCGCCGACACCAGCAGTCGCCCCGAAGCGCCGCGCGAAAACTTGCGCCACTGCTCGGGCAATGTTAGAAACCGCATGTTGGTCGGAATGGGTGTCGGTTCACTCTGAAGTGACAGACACGCGGTGGACAGGATGCGGCACAGACACGAGATGCCAAACAACCAACAATAGACGGCGAGTACCTGCGAAGGATTGTTCGAGGCTTTGCCGTATTGCAGGGCGAAACCGCCGCCGAGGAAGCCGACCAGCGTCGCCCCCTGGCTGACGCGCGACCGCTTGGCGAAGAACTTCGCGCGAATCTCGCGCGGGATGATGGTCCCCTGCCACGTGTTCCAGGCGGGACCGGTTCCCAAGCTGGCGGCCCAATAGATCGAGGCGACAATCAGCACTGCCACATGGGACATCTGCCCGTTCATCGCCGCCATGACCAGCGGGACAAAGCAGAGCGCCTGCAAGCCGGAACAGAGAACCACCCAGCGTTTGTGCGATCGCAGATACCGCACGGCGGTGGGCGAGATCAATTGCAATAGGCTGCCGATCAGAACCGGCAGGCTGGCCACCAGTCCGACGAAGACTTCGCCCAAACCGATCGCCAGCACGAACGCCTGCAGGTAAGTCTCGCCGCCGCCGACCATCGCTCCGTACGTGGCACCGTCGGCGATGTTCAGTCTGAGATCGCGTTTCAGAGTGGGGGACTTGTCCGAAGGCCGGGCGCTGTACGCGTCGTCCTGTGTTGCTGGTCCCGCCGTTTGGGTCGGCCCCTCTCCATTCGCCACGTTCGTCTCTGCCTTCCGTGTCTCAACGCTTGTGTTGCGGCGGGATGGTAGCACAGGTGATCCTGAGTGGAAATGCGGTGGTTTGGGTGTGCATCTCAATTCTGGGTGAAATCGAATGAACGGGTTGTTGTCGACTCTGAAGGAGTAAGGCAAGCGGCAGATGAATGTTTGTCCCCATACAAGCACGACGCGCAAGCGAGTGTGTGTGTGTGTGCCTGAAAACTCACTCGCTTGCGCATCGTGCTTGTATCTTGCGCATCGTGCTTGTCTGCTGATTCCTGCCGCTCGCCCAAGAGCAGCCGCGACTTCGACAGACTTGGAAGAACCGCCTCTCGGATTCCACCCAGAATCGTGACGCACACACCGGTCGCTTTCGGTGGTCGCCGATTCGTTTGACCCAGCGCGGCCTCCGCGGCATCCTCTGTGAGTCTCAACTGATTCGTCTGTGATCGACCGCCAACCTCCGGAGATTGAACCGATGACCAACGTGCGTGATTTCGGAGCGATGGGCAATGGCTTGGCCGATGACACGGCCGCGATTGAACACGCGCTGAAGGAGGGTGGCGATGGCCTGCTCGAATTCCCCCGCGGCGAGTATCGCGTCACGCGGACGATTTCGTTCGACATGACCACCACCGGACGGCTGGCGATCCACGGTTCCGGCGGCACCGCCAAGTTGATCATGCACGGGCCGGGGCCGGTGTTCGAGTTCATCGGGCATCACGGCGGTTCCGCCGATCCCACCAGCTTCAAACCCGACGTCTGGCAACTCGAGCGCATGCCGACGATCAGCCAGATCGAAATCGAAGGCAAGCATCCCGAAGCGGACGGCCTGCGGTTCAAGGGCATCATGCAGCCGTCGCTGACGGGGGTGCTCATTCGCGACGTGCGACACGGTGTCCACATCACCCAGCGCTGCCGCAACGTGCTGATCAGCCACTGCCACATCTATCACAACACGGGGATCGGCATCTGGCTGGACAAGGTCAACCTGCACCAGACGAACATCATCGGCAACCACATCAGCTACAACCGTCTCGGCGGTATCCGCATCGAAGCGAGCGAGGTCCGCAACCTGCAAATCACCGGCAACGACATCGAGTACAACAACTACCGCGCATTCAACAGGCCCGAGGTGGCCGATGTCCCGACGGCCGAGATCTACATCGACTGTTCGAAGGGGGGCACCGTCCGCGAGGGGACGATCGCCAGCAACACGATCCAGGCGACCTACAGTCCCAACGGAGCAAACATTCGCCTCATCGGCGGAGCGTCTGAACACAGTCATCACACCGGTATGTGGAGCATCAGCGGCAACCTGATCGGCAGCCAGGCGACCAACGTCCATCTGACGCTGGCGCGCGGGATCACGATCGAGGGCAACTACATTTACAGCGGCCACCACCGCAACCTGCTGGCCGAGGATTGTCAGAACCTGGTGATCGGAGCGAACTGTTTCGGTCACAACCCCGACTACAAGGACAAGGAGCTCTGCACGGGCATCCGGCTGGTCGACTGCAAGAACTGCACGCTGACCGGCCTGCAAATCCAAGACGCTCAAGCGGGTGAGCACACAGTCACGGGCGTCGACCCGATCCAGCGCCAGGGCCTGATCGAACTGGTCCGTTGCCGTCAGATGACATTGACGGGCGTGCAGGTGCTGGAAGGCTCGCCGTTCGGAATGTACGCCGAGGACTGCTCGGAAACGATGCTGACCGGCTGCTCGTTCCTCGACACGCGCGAACCCAAACAGACGCAAGCCAGCGTGAAGTGGACGGGGGCGGGCAAGTCGAATTCCATCGCCCACTGCCGCGCGAACCGCGGGCTTCAAGTCCCCGATCACGTCAAGCTGAGTGACAACCTGCTGGATGAATGATCTGTCTCTCCGGTGCTGGTCTGTTCGGACTCCGAGCTTCAGCAAGGATCGGCGCATCAATAACTGTCGGGATTTGGCGAGAACCAACCGTAGCATGGACGCCTCGTCCGTGCGGCAAAACGTGTCCCTCTGTGAAAATGGGCCGCGCGGACGAGGCGTCCATGCTACGGCAGTTGTTGATGCGCCGGTCCTATCCCGAATTATTCATGTCCCTTCACGAGCCGCGACCGTAAGGGAGCGGTCTGCGGGGACTTGACCGTTCCCTTACGATCACGGCTCAACTGCCGCGCTGTTCGTAGCTGAATTCGCAAGAATTCAGCGGTCAATCTCACCACGACCTGAGTTCTTGCGAACTCAGCTACGATGCGGTGAATAATCCGGGCTAACCCGCCAGCCCGCTGACACACT
>JAYTIB010000439.1:0-1717 GCA_043732205.1 Schlesneria sp.
AGGGGACTCCAGTTGCCCCGTCGCCCCCCCGACGGGACGGTCTGGTTCTTGATCAAGCGATCTTCCATGCAGTCGTTCGTGGCGAAGTTTGGGATGCCGTTGCTGGCGCGGGAGTTGATTCAACTCGCGGCGCGGCGGCGGACGTACGTGGTCCGCGTGCTTTATGCCGTGGTGTTGTACGGGGCGGCGCTGTGGTTTTACCGGGGGTGGGTCGGGATGTTCCCGGCGGATTCGTTTGAGGCACTCGGGCAGGGCAAGCCGCTGTTTGAACAACTGGTCCGCTGGCAGTTCCTGGGGATCTACCTGTTTCTCCCGGCGATGACGTGCGGGGCGATCACGTCCGAGAAGGAGCGTCAGACGCTGCCGTTGCTCCGGCTGACGAAGCTCAGCGGGTGGACGATCCTGATCGAGAAGCTGGTCAGTCGCCTGATGGAGATGGGGACGTTCCTGCTGCTCCCGCTGCCATTGGCGGCGATGTCCTACGGGCTGGGTGGAGTGGAAGTCACCGACGTTGTGAAGGCGGTGTACGTGCTGTCGATCACCGCGTTGCAGGTCGGCTGCTTCGCACTGTTGTGTTCGACATGGTTCCGCACGACCGCGGGAGCGATGGTCGGGGTCTACCTGATCGGGGCGGCAGGACTGATCTACGGTTTCCGCGTGTTGCGAATGGGGCTGTTGTGTGCAATGCACATCGGAGTGCATGAATTACCGTGGCCGGGTCTGAACCAGGCTGGTCGCGCTTGGTTTCAACAGACGGTCATGACAAGGGACTGTCAGCCGCTCTCAGGCCCCTGGGTTCTTGGACTTCGCCCCGATACTTTTGAAGTGAGAAACAACGACGACCCCTATACGATCACTCGCGGCTCCTACCTCATCATTGATGTTGATTTCAATGAAGAGGTCGAGGGCATTTTTCGTTTTGAAACCGTGTCCAATCCATTGCTTCGCTGGCTGGCATCGTCGACAGCGGGCCACATGGTCGCCAGCTCGCTGGAGACTGTGTTTCTCGCCTCCATCCCACTGCTCCTGTCGGCGGTCGTCTGTCTGGTTCTGGCCCGGATCTTTCTGTGGCGGCGGTCGGAAGCGGGCCACGTTCGATTCTTGCAACGGTTGTTTGCCGGGTTGGACTGGTTGTTCGTCACGATCAACCGCGCCCCGTTGCTGAGGGGTGTCGTGTTCGGAGGAGGCGGTCGCGACCTGCCCGATGATCGGCCCGTCGCGTGGTACGAACGTCGGCAACGGCTGGTCGGTCGCACCGCACATTGGCTGCGGATTCTGTTGGCGATGGAACTGCCGCTGTTTGTGTGGTTCGCCTGGCAGGTGACTTCGCATCCCTGGCAGCTATCCGCGAACCTGTCGATGCTGTGGATCGGGATCTGGTTGCTGGCGCTGCTGGTCGTCATTGCTGTCTCGACCGGTCTCGTTGCCGGCGAACGATCGCGGCAAACCTTGGACGTGTTGCTGGCGACGCCGTTGGCCGCCGATGACATCGTGCGGCAGAAGATGGCCGGACTGGGACGGCTGATCGGACTGCTGTGCGTCCCCCTGCTGACCGTCATGGCGTTTCAACTGCTGGCGGTCTGGTCCGCCGACGGTGGCCTCGGCCGATTCTCAAACAACCCCGATGATCTCAATCCGGCCCCAATCGACTTCCATCGCGACAGCGGACTGGTAGGCCTGGGAATGCTGGTGCTCCGGCGCGTGGCCGCGATCGGCT
>JAYTIB010000440.1:0-4721 GCA_043732205.1 Schlesneria sp.
AGTGGTCATTCGCCGACTGATGGCTCGTGCGGCAGAAGCCGGCACTGCTCCGCCCTATGACGTCGAAGATTTTCTGGCAGTCCAAGACGAAACGTGGCGCGACTTGCACCGTTGCCGCGAACGCGATGAATGCCGCGAGAAACTGACCGACCTGGGACTGCTGAAGCAAGATTCAAAGGCGATGGCCTGAGTCCGCGGTGAAGAGCCGTGGAGTTCGGTGGCGTTTCCAATCCACGTCGTCATTAAACGAACCGGCACGTCAAATCGTCGGCCAACTCACGTCACATCGTCAGCCGGCAACCGGACCATTCATGAGGCTCGCCTGCAACGATGTGGCGGCCAGCGCCATTTCGCTGGCGGTGGCATAGCGCTCCTCGGGGCTCTTTGCCATCGCTCGCATCACAATTTGGGCGCAACCGTCGGGAATCTCGGGAACCACTTCGCGCGGATCCGGAACCGGGCGGTGGCAGTGAGCGTACATCAGGTGCATCAGTGACTTCGATTCGGCGTACGGAGCCGTTCCCGTCAACATGTGGTAGTACGTGGCTCCCGCGGAATAGAGATCTGTGCGCCCGTCAACTTTCGCACCGCTGAACTGCTCCGGACTCATGTAAAGCGGTGTTCCAATCAGGCTTCCCGGATTGGTCAGACTGAGGGTCGCGACGGACATTGCATCCGAAACCTTCGCCAAACCGAAGTCCGTGATCTTCACATGGTCGCTGCTCGTCCGCAGCAGGTTTTCCGGCTTGATGTCACGGTGAACCAACCCCACCTCATGCGCCGCCGACAGCCCAAGGCAGATCTCCGATAGGTAACGAGTTGCCACTTCAGGGGAGAGACGCTGTCCATTGAGCAGCAGGCTCGCGATGGATCCGCCGGCGACGTACTCCATTGCCAGGAAGTACGTGCCGTCGACTTGACCGATCTCGTAAAGAGCGGTGGCATTCGGATGGACCAGCTTTCCGACCGCGCGGGCCTCCGACATGAACCGCTGCAACGCCGTTGAGTCGGCCGACAAACTCGGCGGCAACACCTTCAACGCCACATCGCGTTCGACCAGGGGGTCAAACCCCCGGTAGACAACCCCCATTGTTCCCTGGCCGAGAAGTTCCTTGATCACGTACTTGCCAATCAAAGTCCCGACCTCGTGTCGCGCCGCGTCAGCGGGAACGGGAGCCCCATATCCCTCAATGATGGTTCTTGCCATGCGGCTGTCGTTGGAACTGGTGTCCTGATTCGTCGTCGGCCGAACGCCCGAGCCGGTGCCTTTGAGTATTGGTGCAGGTGAAGCCAGACCGATGACGATTGATGCCTCATCGTCGTCCATGTCGCCGGGCGGTTTTTTGGGTGACTCGACTCTCTGCGGTGCTTCAACTCGTTTCGCAGACTCGACCCGGTTGGCGGGTTCGACCTTGGTGGAAGGCTCGACCCTGCTGGCAGGCTCGACTCGCTTGGCCGGCTCGACAATTCGGGATGGTTCACCCCGGTTGGATGGCTCGACCCGTTGGGCGGGTTCAACTCTGGGCGACCGGACGATGCCGCGTTGCCGGGTCTCTTCTCCCGCTCCCGATCCCGCCTTTTCCCGCAGGCTGACCGCAGTTGGCGCCTTCTCCTCGACAGTTTCAAATTTGGAATTGGCTGTGTACTTGATCTTGAACGTGTGTGTGCCGAATGCGATCGAGTCGCCGGGCTTCACGATTTTCTCTTCGACGCGGACTCCGTTGACTTTCACACCGTTCCGGCTTTGCAGATCCCGCAGTCGCCAATAGCCGCTGATGAACGCCAATTCACAATGCCGGGACGAAACGTTGGGAAAGTCCAACTGAATGTCACAACTGGGTCGCCGCCCGATGATCAGCACGGGCTTGTGAAGGGAGATGGGATCTCCACCTCCGGCAGGGATCAACGTTCCAGACATTTGCACCCGTTTCTGCAGACCCATTCACACCGATTGAACGGGGGATGATTGATGTGATCCACCGCGTGAAAGCCGCCAAGGATTGTATCCTAAGCCTCAGGCGAATGTCGGTCAAACTTCAACCGCGACTGGCAGCGGCTGGCGGCGGGAACCTGAATTTCTGACGATGACCTCGCGAAATTCGGCTGATCCGGTGTGATCCTTGAGACGTTGGGGCCACCGTGGATAGAATCCCCCGCACATCTCCGACACCGACCCCGTCCACAGAAAGTCAGCATCATGGGACTGTTCGACAAGCTGCGCGGCGAACTGATCGACATCATCGAGTGGATCGATGACACCCGGAACACACTGGTCTGGCGGTTTCCCCGATATCAGAACGAAATCAAGCAGGGAGCCCAACTGATCGTGCGCCCCGGCCAACTGGCCGTGTTCGTTCTGAACGGAAAAATTGGCGACGTGTTTGAGCCGGGAACCCACACGCTCAACACGGCAAACCTGCCCATCCTCAGCACTCTGGCCGGCTGGAAGTACGGCTTCAACAGCCCATTCAAGTCCGAGGTGTACTTTGTCAGCACGCGGCAGATCACGGACCTGAAATGGGGCACACCCAATCCGATCATGCTCCGCGATCCCGAGTTCGGCCCCATCCGGCTGCGCGCGTTCGGGACATACGCTTTGAAGGCCGTCGAGCCCAAGGCACTGCTGACGGAACTCGTCGGCACCGACGGCGTCGTTGAAGCGGATGAAATCACCGAACTGTTGCGTTCGATCATCAACTCGGCCTTCGCCGACATGCTCGCCGAGAAACAGGTCGCGGCACTCGACCTGGCCGCCCATTACCGCGAATTCAGCGAAGAACTGCGGAAGTACGTTCAGGAGCGGGTCGACGACGAGTACGGGCTGGAAATCCCCCAGTTGTTCATCGTCAACATCTCGCTGCCGGAAGCGGTCGAGAAGGCTCTGGACACGCGCACCAGCATGGGTGTCATCGGCGACATGAACAAGTTCCAGCAATACTCGTTTGGCGAGGCGATGCGCGAATCGGCCACCCACGGCGGTGGTGGCGAAGGACTGGGTCTTGGCATGGGCGTGGCGATGGCCGGACGAATGATGTCGACCCCCGGTGTGGGATTCGGAGCCCCGGCGATGGGCGGTCCTCCCGCGCCGCCACCTCCCCCGGCCTGGCACGTCGCGGTCAACGGTCAGACGCAGGGACCGTACTCACCGGACCAGATTCAACAAGGCATCCAAGCGGGACGCATCACCGGCAAGTCGCTCCTGTGGGCACCACAACTCAGCGGCTGGCAGGCCGCCGAGCAGATCCCCGACTGGTCGCCGCTCTTTCAACGAACTGTCCCGCCACCACCGCCGCCCGTTCCTTGATGTTTTTGATTCTGGATGCAGAACAGATTCGTTTCGTGAAACTTGAGCGGCGCTTCACCAAGGTCCAACAATGGCCGTTGCTCCCGTCGTGCGTTACATGTTGCTGTGTGACGATTGGCAGGTCGATCCAGCGAACCAGAGTCGGGTCCACATCATTGGCCTGATGAGTTTCATCCGGGCCACAGACGATCCTCCGTATCCGCTTCTTTATCGTGAACTCTGTGTATTTCTCGCGTTGACGGAAGGTCGCGGCTTGGGTGAGGGATTCATCACCTGCGTCTACGAAGAGACCGGAGAGACAGTATTTGAAACGCCACGGCGCTCGATCGAGTTCGGACCGGATCCATTGGAGGTGACCGGCATGGTCTTTCGAATTCGCGACTGCTGGTTCCCGCGCGCCGGCTTGTATTCCGTCCAACTCTGGTACGATGGCGTCATCGCCCAGCAACGTCCGCTGCGATTGAGGTGACCCGATGAGTGAATCGAACGGCATCAATGGGGATTTTCGAGTCGTCGAAGAGTTCGTCTGCACGGCCATCTGCCATGCCGTGCCAGAAACTCGTGTGCTCGGACGTGGCGAGAATGCCGGGTTTCGATTGGCGACTTCGCCCGAGTCGCCCTGCAGCCCCTCCAGTGACGACCTCCGACGGCTTAGCACTCAACAACTCTGCTCGCTGGTTAGGTTGGAAGGTTCTCGCCTGCCACGGGAAACTCTCAAGTTGATCCACGACATTGCCATTGAACGATTCAGTTCCGAGCAGTCCAACCACGATCAACGGGCGGGCGTCCTTTCGAGAATTGTGATGGAACAAGCCGTCGCTCGAATTGTCGTCTCGGCAACTTGAGCCGCCATGCTACCGTCAGCACATCTGCACAATCGCCCGCGGCCGATCCGGATGCGCGTCGCAGCCGAACACGCAGCAGACACCGGAATCGCCGAGGAGATCTCCGCCGTTGAGATCGCCGAACTGAAATAGGAATCGCATCGGCTGGCCGCACTGTTCGCAGTTCGGCACTGACGACTCCTCGGTCAGCCAGACGGGCTTGCCGCCCAGTTGGACAATGTCCGACAACTCAAAACCGTAGTCCCGGAATTGATTCGGTGCCATCAACATGGCGAGCAGTTCGCGCGGGCGACTCGTGTGTCCCAGCAGGTCTGCCTGCAACTCGGGAACGGAATCCAACAGGACGATGGGATCGTAGTCCAAGAGGCCGCCGCGCACACTCGTCGCCGGGTTGCCGTCCGCATCATCCGCCGGTTGTCTCGGGATGCGAACCGACCGCAGCTTCCATTCACGTTGCGACTCGGGACCGCCTGTCAGTGTGATGGCTCGCGAGGTCGTCGGCGTCGGATAACAACGAATCGTCGGCTCGAACCTGTGGAACACGACAACCAATCGTCCCGGCCAGGGGGGGG
>JAYTIB010000441.1:0-1709 GCA_043732205.1 Schlesneria sp.
CCTTCGAACGGCTTCCCCTTGTACAGCTTGACCAGATCCTCGTCGCCGAACTTCCCTTCGTCCCACTTCTCGTCGATCGCCGTCCCGGTGATCTTGCCGCGGTTGACGAACAGGCGGCCCTTGGTCCCTTCGAACAGGATGCCGTTGTCGCCGCGGCTGGTCACGTTCATGATTGTTCCGCTGGCGAACTTGCACTTCACCGCGAAATCGTGCGACGAGTTGTACTTGTCGTCGGCGGTCGGATACCCGTCCTTGAACTCGACCGGATGCTTGGCGTCGGTCCCGTCGATCTCGATCGGGCCCATTCCCTCCTGGTCGGCACCGATCGCCCACGAGGCGATGTCGACGTGATGCGCACCCCAATCGGTGAACTTGCCGCCCGAGTATTCGTACCACCAACGGAACTGATAGTGGCAGCGTTCCTTGATGTATTCGACCTTCGGAGCCTGTCCGAGCCACATGTTCCAGTCCAGCCCTTCCGGGGGTTCGGACTTCTTGAACGGTCCGCCAACGTCGCCGCCGCCGATCCCCGCCGTGATCGTTTCGATGTCGCCGAGCAGCCCCTTCTGGACGATGTTCACCGCGCGCATGAACAGGTTCCGGTCGCTGCGCTGTTGCGTCCCGACGACCATCACCTTGTCCTTGTACTTGCGACAGGCGTTGCGAATGAGCTGGTTCTCTTCCAGCGTCAGCGTCAGCGGCTTCTGGCAGAAGACGTGCTTGCCGGCCTGCAGGGCTTCGATGGCGATCTTCACGTGCCAGTGATCCGGGGTCACCACGCTGACGACATCGATGTCGTCCCGTTCGAGCACCTTGCGGTAGTCGCTGTAGGCGTCGGCCTTTCCCTTGCCGAGCTTCGCATCGTTCTTCGCCCGGTTGGCATGATTCGCATCGACGTCACACACGGCCAGGATGTCGCCGAAACCCGCATGCCCGTGGGCATCACCGGTCCCCATGCTGCCGACCCCGATGCACCCGATGCGCGGCCGCGATGTCGATGAATTGTTGGCGAACGCCGGCTGGCTCCAGGGGAAATAGGGCAGCACGCTGCCGGCCGCGGCCAGAAGAGTCGACTGCTTCAGGAAGTCGCGACGGGTGCTCTGTGGTTGCTTCATGGAGAGGGATCCTGATTCAGAGAGGTTGACTCAACGGTCTCGAACATCACGCGGTCCGAGCGACGGTTGCCGAGCACGATACAACAGGCCAAACGCATTTGCCACGGCTGCCGACCACTGTAGTCCCGTCGCTCCGCCGACGGGACGTCCGGTCGGCGGAGCGACCGGACTACAGTAACGTCGCCGCGCCCCCGTGAGTTGGTCAACCGCTATCCCGGTCCTTCCAGCCGCCGCTCCAGATCCGCCAGATCGATCAGCGGTGCCGATGTGTGACGGACCATCGCAGGATGAGGGGCGAGCCTCGCGCCCACTGCCTACGGCCTCCACATCATCGCGGCTTCAAACGGATACATCGGTTTGCGGCGATGATCGTAGGGAAGCTGAGTGACGTCGGCCATCGTCACGCCGCGCGTGTTGACTCGCAGGATCGTGGGACAGACCGGCTGATACGCGGCCAGCGGCGCGTTGACCCCCTTGGCCACCAGCACGCGAAACGACTGCGGTTCCAGCCCGAACGCGGTCAACTGACGAAGACTGAACGGCGGCGTGCGGCGCGTCGTCAGCATCACGGTCAGCAGGCCATCATCCGTTACA
>JAYTIB010000442.1:0-4699 GCA_043732205.1 Schlesneria sp.
GGTGCGATGCGCGGCTTGTACTGCACCGGCGGGGCCGGCTTGACGAAGATGTTGCTCTCCAGCAGTTGCTTGATCTCTTCGGCCGAACGTGCGGTCACACTGGGAAGCATCGGCATCGATTCGATGATCGATCCCGGCGGATGACTGGCTGCGGCGGTTCCGTCCTGAGCCCGTGCGACGGTCCATTCGGTTCCGTCGATTGCGGTGACTTTCAGCAGCTCATCCCGCATTCGCACGAGGAAACCCGGTTGCTTGGGGAAGCCCTCGGCGGGTTCGATCTGCAACTCGGTGGCATCGTCCGACAATTCTTCGATCAGCGTTGCCTGGGGAAACAACAGGCGTTTGTCCTGCGAGCCGACGACCGCGAGTCCTTCGGCTTCCAGAACGATTTGCAGGAACGGGTCGCCGTCCGATTCACGGCTTTGGACCCGCAGCGACGTCACGCGATGCAACAGATCGGCACGATAGAACCGGTCCAGGAACCGGCACAACTGTTCGAAGCGGGCATCCGCCTCAATCTTGACGCTGACGGTCACGAACACGTTGTCGCGGCTGACTGCGACGCGATCGGGTTGAACCTTCAACTCTTCGAACCCGCTGAGCTGGGCCAGGTCATGCAGCCAATCCTGATACAGCCGCTGCGCGTTGAGCGCGTCGGGGCGCTCGGAGGGTTGCTTCTTGGTCGACTTGTCCGTCGGCAGGCTGCGCTTCTTCCAATCGACCAGATTCTTGCGCTGCCTGGCCAGTTGCAACAGTTCCTTCATTCGCTGATCGACGGTCTGCTCCAGCCCCGTCAGTTCTTTTTGTCTGACCCGCAATGGTTCCACGAAGGTGGCGTCGAGCAGCCGCAAGCCCTGCCACAGGAGGACTGCGCCCACCAGACCGATCAGCAGATATTGTTCGCGCCGTTGCATGCTCGCGTCACTTGTCCTTGGTGGCCGGTGAGCCTGGTGTGGCCGGTGAGACGGGTAATGCCGCGTCGGCCGCGGGCTTGCCCGGCGGAACGAGGTCGGTGTCGAGTTCGAACTTGTTCGGATAATCGGGATCGCGGCTCTGCTGGGTCACCTCGCGCGGCTTGACGCGATAGCGGCGGGCATCGGCCAGACGTTGCGCCAGTTGCTGCCAGTCGATCCGCTCTTTGGCATTGCCCGTCGCGCGCAGTTTGGCGATCGCCTCGCCGGCGGTCGGGCTGAAACTGTAATCGGAGACGTAGACCCGCCCCGTTCCCTGCATGTAGTCGTGCAGCTCCGCAATTTGCTGAAGCTGATTGACGTCGCGCGTCTTCCATTCCTCGATCAGCGTGGCCGCCTTGCGATCCGGGTCGCCGGCTTTCGAGTCCGTGGTCAGCTTGCGTTCCTTCTCGCGCGCCGCGGCGATGCGCAGGTCCAGACTCTGCATCGACAGCAGATACCACGAACTGAACAGCGCGACGACGATCAGGGCCGCCGCGGATCCCAGCGCCAGATACAACTTCCGGGGATCAGCCTTCGGTCGCGGTTGACGCGGATGCAGCAGGTCGAAGACGGGCGAGCGGGGATGAAGCCGTCCCAGCGCCAGACCAAGCGTGGGACCGAACTGAACGATCGAATCACTGAACGTCGTCAGTTCCAAGTCACGAATCTTTGCCGCGGCCTGCGAATTGAACCGCTCGACCGGGCAGTTCCAGCGATCGCGGAGCGCCTGATCCAGTCCGTCCCACTCGGCCGCGTCACCCAGCACCCAGATCCGTTCGATCGGGCTGTCGGTCAGCCACGGTTGGGCCGGAACCAGGACTCGCGAAATGTCCGCCGCCGCCTTCGCGATCACCGGCCGACCCTGATCGTCGAGCGGGGGCCGAACCAGATGCGCCACCATCGGCTGATGCCGTCCCAGCAACACGATTTCCAGACGGTGCGAATCCGCCAGAACGATGAGTCGGCTTTGTGCCTTCGCTTGACTGCCGGTGTCTTCGGAGCGCAGCACCAACTCCGCCAGTCCGAACGAACTGAGCGACAGCGAGATCAGCTCCAACCCCGCTTCGCTGAGCACCGCCCGGATGGGATCGACAGTTGTCCGCGGCACCGTCGCCAGCAGGACATCTCGTTGGAGCGACCCGTGCCGCTTGGGGATCGGCAGGTAATCGAGAAACAACTGATCGAGGGGAGTTGTGGAGCGCGTGGAGGCTTGAAATTGCACGAGCGCGGGGAGTTCATCATCCGGAGAGTCCGGCAATTCCAACTGCCGCAGGATGGCGTCTTCACGTGGCAAACAGACGATCGTCTGTCGGGCCGTGACACCCTTGCGACGAAGAGCGTCGCGCAGCCAACCCGACTTGGGAGGGTCCGGAATGTCGACGACAAAGCTCTGAACAACTCGAACGGTTGAACCGATGGAGGCTTCAACGACGCGCAGTCGCCGCTTGTCCCAATGAATCGCCAACACGTCGGGCATCAATCGCCTCTAATCCGGCTGCAAACCTGTTCCGGCTCAATCACTTGGCCCCAGGGACAGAATAAGACAAACCCGGTATTTCTGGGAATACCGGGTTTGACAGTGTGATGGTTCGCTCGTGGGGCCGGAGTGCGGTCTGGCGGCCCCGTGTCTGATGGAGTCTCGGCAGGTTGCGACCCTGTCCCACTGACCCAACGGCTACCGCGCGACCTTGGTGATCTTCAACTCGCGCAGCAGGTAGCTGTCTTCTTCTTTCATCAACGTGAAACTCAATGATTCCCGATTGGAATTGCCGAGGCTGAGCGTCTTGCCAGCGCCTCCGAGGGGACGGGAGGGCTTGGGAGTCAGTTCCTTAAAGGACACCTTCAAACCTTCGATCTTTTCGTCCGTGATGTTGCCGTCGCGAATCTGAGCCAGCAGCCCTTTCGCCTTCGGGCTGATGTATTGACCGGCTTCGGTGAGATTGCTGTCGGCCATCGCCGCACAGAACTTTGCGACGGCCGCCTCGGCGGAACCAGCCTGGAACGACTGGCCACCCAATCCACCACCACTGCCGGGTGCAGCGCCGCCAATCCCGCCGGGAGCGGCACCCAGGCCCCCACCCGGCATCGGTGCTGCCAGCGCCGGGGCCGCGGCGCCCGCTTGCGCATGGCCGGGACCGGGACCGGGATTGGCAGCCGCCACCGCCGGATTCGCGGCACCTGCGCCGGGATTCTGCGCGTGAGACTTCATCATGGCGGCCGCGGCCATCGCCGCCGCATCGCCACCTGCGGCCGGTGCCGTACCGGGTGGCTTGCTGGCAGCGTGTGCCGCCATCGCAGCCATGGGATCAGCAGGTCCGGCGGTCGTCATTGGCACTTGGCCGGGAGCGGTCATCGGGGCTGTCGAACTGTGGCCACCTGCGGGCGTCGTCCCGGCCATGGTGGCGGGAGTCGCGGCGTGACCCTGACCGGGGGCCGGCGAACTTGCCGGGACCGTCATCATCGGTGCCGCCTGCGCATTGGACGCCGGAGCCTGTCCCGGTGGGGGCGGTGGCGGTGTCGAAGATCCACATCCGATGGAGATGGACGCGGCCAAACAGGCCGCCCAACATCCAAGAGTCCGAGACTGCTTTCTATGCGCGATGACCATTCAGAGATTCCTCAACAAGGTTTCGAGTTACCGATGGCGAATCGAACTCCGGACCAAATCGTGACTTCATCCCACGACAAGCACACGCCTCGGCGAGATTCCCGAGGGTTCGAGCAACGACGGCGTGCAAATGATGCCGTCTCCACCAACCTTTGGCAAGGAGTTCTCCCTCGCGCGGCCAGAAGCGAGACGTAGCCACGCTCGCCAGTGCGTGGGTTGTCGGGCTTGAACTTGCCCACGCTCTGGCGAGCGTGGCTACGACAACAATGTCTCACGTTGGACTGCGTACAGTATCTGCTCGCCGGATCAGGGCCATCCGTTTTTTGAATCTCGGAAACGGACTCCCAACGTGAACAAGGCAATGGCCCTGACCGACATGACTGACTCGGTAGTGGGCGGCGATGGGTTCTGTCATGATTCCCGTTCAAATGAATCCAAAGGTTTCACGAATCTCCCGTCCCACTTCGCAGCGCTCGCCGCCAGACCGCGAGTGATTCGCATCTCCATCAACGGCAACTGAATGCTCGACATTGATCTCTCCCCACGGCAAATCTCGGCGCTGACCTCGCTGGACGAAGTCAGCCGATTCTTCAGTGAGCTTGGCTATCGAACAGACGTGCGGCAGGCACTCTCGCCCGAGGCCATTGGTTTGTCGGGCGAGGCGGCCGCGCCGATTCTGGGGATCGAATTGGTGTCCGAAGACACGGACGGTTTCCTGCGGGTCGTCTTCATCCGGTTGAAGTCGCTCACCGCCAAGAGCCGCAACGACATCACCCGGGTTCTCGGCCGGACCAACGTCGATCACCTTCTGGTGATGACGTCAGACTTCCAGAGTCTCGAATTCGTGCTGATCGACAAGCGCCGCCGGGAAAGCCGCGGGCCGGCCGCCAGTCAGCGGATTCAAGTGGTGCCGCTGGTCGTCGCCATCGACCGGAAAGACATCGGCACCCGCGAACTGCGCACCGTTCGCCGCTTCACCTGGACCAGCCGTGACGGGTTGGAGCAGTTCGACAAACTGCGCAGCGTGTTCGAAGCGTCGGCGTTCACCGAAGACTACTTCTGCAACCGCGCCCTGTTCGCCGACCATTATCTGATCACGCGGTTGCGGGAAAATCCGGCGTGGCATGACAGTCCGACG
>JAYTIB010000443.1:0-4698 GCA_043732205.1 Schlesneria sp.
TCGAAACTGGCCGTGAATGCCACCAACGGCGCGACCGGTTTGTACGGCCGCGATCTCACGTCGCTGCTCGTCTCCAATGGGACGCTGACCACCGTGGGCGCGGGTGCGGTCGACGTGCAGAATTCGACGATCAAGGTGGATCTTGCCCAAGTTTCCGTGGACGGCGGTCCGTTCGGCATCCGGCTGGTACACAACACCGGGGTCTTCAATCTGAATGGCGGCAATGCCTTCGCGACCGGTGGCACGATCAAGAACACCACCACCGGTGTGATCCTGGATTCGACGGGAACGGCTGCGATCAACTGGTTGGATTTGACCTCGAACGTGGCGGCGATCCAGACAACTGGCAACAACCAACTGACGTTCAACGCGCTGCGGATTTCGGGAACCACGGGCTATGCACTCGATTCGATGAACGACGCCGTGCTGATGTTCCGGAACTCGGCGCTGGCGAACAACGGCACCCTCGGCGGCGGCACGATCCGGGCGCAGGCGAGCACGGTGGCAACGTACCAGTGGCTGGTCGAGGGGAACGCCATCACGGATCACAACGGCACACCGATCCTGTTCCAGACGCAGGCGGCCGGCAACGGGGCGTCGCTGGCGACCACGGTCCGTCAGAACACGATCACGGCCGACCGCGCCGGTGCGACCCTGGTCAACGTCAACTGGAACGGACCGCTCTCCGCGGCCGTGATGGGCAACATGCTGAATGCCGGCGCGGCCAACATGACCGGAATCGTCCTGCGCGACCTGTCGGCGACCGATGCGGTCAACGCCCGCATCACGGGAAATGCGGCGGTGTTTGGCGGCAACACGGGGACCGGCGTTCTGGTCTCCGCCTCGGCCAGTTCCACGCTTCAAGTCGACAACAACCTGGCGGACTTCCAAGGGGTCGGCGGAACGGGACTGCGGTTCAACCTCGGCGGCGTCAGCAGCGCCTGGATCTATTCGAACACCGTCACCGACGAAGCGGGCGGTGCGACAGGGATGTTGTTTGATGCGGTCGCCGCCAGTTCCCGGTTGCAGATCGAACGCAACACCATCAACCTGCTGCCGACCGACCTGACCATGCACCGCGGCATCATCTTCACGACCGTCGCGCCGACCATTCAGTTCGCCGGCGACTTCAACAATCTCGTCAACAACGTCAACAACACGACCACAGTCTTCGCGATTCCCGTCAACTCGGCGACGGGCCACATCATCATCAACGGTTCGCTGTTCCCGTGATGTTGTCATGACATGGTCACCGCGGATGACGCGGAGTTCGCGGATGAAGAGTTGACTTCAAGGTTCTTCCTTCCGATCCGCGTAATCCGTACTGCTAACAAGCTGTTTCTCGTCTGCCCGCGGAGATTTCATTTCCGCCAAGCAGCGCGGCAAGTCGGCATCGAGACTCGTCGTCATTCGTTCGCCGAGGACTGTCGCGAAGAGTTCGACAGCAAGATTTGAGACAGGAAGATTCAAGACGAAGTCCGCAGAGTTGGAACCTATTTTCCTGTCCAACATTTTCCTGTCGACATTTGGTTGGGGCTGAAGGCAGCGCTGAGTTATCCGCGGTCGACATTCTGCCCAAAGAGACGATTCACTGCTTGGCATGCCGGTGTCTGCTGCGCGACGGTTTGGATAGAATCGTCCCGGCGATTCCAGTTTCTGACGCTGTTCTTTCGGCGCGATGGAATTGCCAGCGTCATGGTTCGACGGGACGGACAGGTAAGAAACCTGTCCCACGTGCGCAGACATTTCGACACGGGGACGCTTCATGCGATTGATCAAGGTGGCGGCCGCCGTGCTGAATACGACGCCGCTGGCGTGGGCCGCCAATCGGGCGGCGATCGTCGAGGCCATCCGCGCGGCGCGGGAGCGGCAGGTCAGCATTCTCTGCCTGCCGGAACTGTGCCTCACCGGGTACGGCTGCGAAGACGCATTCCTGTCGAATGGCACGCAGGCCACCGCGCAAAAGCTGCTCCTTGAGTTGGTGCCCGAGACCACCGGCATGGCGGTCTCGTTCGGGCTGCCGCTGCTGCATCGCGGCGCACTCTTCAACACGGCGGCGCTGGCTGTCGATGGCGTACTGCTGGGACTGGTCGCCAAGCAGCATCTCGCGGGCGAGGGGATTCATTACGAGCCGCGCTGGTTCAAACGGTGGCCGAACAACGCGCGCGAACAGGTTGAATTCGGCGGTCAGTCGTTTCCCTTCGGCGATCTGCTGTTTGAAGTCGGTGACGTGCGACTTGGGTTTGAGATCTGCGAAGACGCGTGGGTCGCGAATCGTCCGGGGGCCGAACTGGCGGAACGGGGCGTCGATGTCATCCTGAATCCGAGTGCCAGCCATTTCGCGTTTGGGAAGTTTGCCGTGCGGCAGCGCTTTGTGCTGGAAGGCTCGCGGGCGTTCGGTGTCGGCTATGTCTATTCGAACCTCGTCGGCAATGAATCCGGTCGGGCCATTTACGATGGCGGCGCGTTGATCGCTCAGGCGGGCCGGTTGCTCGCCGCCGGACCGCGCTTCAGCTATGCCGACTCGGCCGTGACGACCGCGACGCTGGACATCGATGAAATCCGGATGGGCCGCGCCCGTACGGGAAGCTTCCGCCCGCTCATCGGCGATCCCCACGACAACGCGGTCCGATCGCCGTTTCAGTTTCCCAAGACCGAGTACGTCGTGGAGCACCCGCAGCCGCACGCGTGGGAATTGGGCTCGCATCTGAAGGAGGAGGAATTCACCCGCGCCGTCTCACTGGGACTGTTCGACTACCTGCGCAAGAGTCGCTCGCGCGGGTTCGTGGTCTCGATCAGTGGTGGCGCGGACTCGGCGGCGGTGTCGCTGCTGTGCGCGATGCTGGTGGAACTTGGCGTCGCCGAGTTGGGTCGCGACCGGTTCCTGTCCAAGCTGGGATACATGCCTCAACTGGCCGAAGCGGGCGACAACCGGGAACTCGTGCGGCGGTTGCTGACGTGCGTTTACCAGTCGACGGTCAACAGCACCCAGACGACGCTCGACGCTGCACGCTCCGTGGCCGACGGCCTCGGTGCCGAGTTCCATGAGTTCGACGTCGATCAACTGGTCCGCGATTACATCGCGATGGTCTCCCGCGCACTGGGCCGCGAACTGACGTGGGAGCAGGATGATCTCGCCCTACAGAACATTCAGGCCCGCGTCCGTTCACCCGGCGTCTGGATGATGGCCAACACCCGGCAGGCGCTGCTGCTGGCCACCAGCAACCGCAGCGAAGCGGCGGTCGGTTACGCCACGATGGACGGCGACACGTCGGGCGGGTTGTCGCCCGTCACGGGGATCGACAAGAACTTTCTGCGTCACTGGCTGCGCTGGATGGAAGCCACCGGACCGGCCGGCCACCGGACTCATCCCGAACTGGCCACGGTGAACGTGCAGCCGCCGACCGCCGAACTGCGACCGCACGCCTCGCATCAGACCGATGAGGACGACCTGATGCCGTACGACGTGCTCGACGCCGTCGAACGCTCGTCCATCCGCGACAAGCGCACGCCGCTCGAATGCCTGTGGCATCTGCGCGAAACATTCCCGCAACACGCGCTGCCGCAGTTGGCCGTCTGGGTCCGTCGTTTCTTCACACTGTGGTGCCGCAACCAATGGAAGCGCGAACGCTTCGCCCCGTCGTTTCATCTGGACGATGAAAACCTCGACCCGAAGACTTGGTGCCGGTTCCCGATCCTCTCGGGCGGCTACGAACGGGAGTTGGATGAACTCGATGCGTGGGTGAGGGACGAAGTGGTGAGTGGCGAGTGACGAGTGGCGAGTGACGAGTGGCGTCTCGGCTTGGGTGCCACCGTTTCGGCTTTGCATTCGCGCTCCTTTTGATTCGCGCGGACAAAAACGATTTCCGCGCGAATCAAAAGGAGCGCGAATGAGGAGGGCTGTTGAAGCGGGGGCGAACGTCGGGCATCACACTTGTCCGACCGATGCCATCAAACCCGCGGCGCTCCCCCTAAACACAATGACCGGAGTCGTCGTGCCGATTGGAAGTCTCGGGTGGAGCGGTTATTGTTCCGCGTGTTGGTTCCGGCTCCCGACCCACAACTCTCGCCGCTTGACTCCCATGAAAATCTGGTTCAACAAGGTTCACGAAGCCAAGCGCGTGTTGATCGAATCGGACTCGCCCGAGATTCGGATCGGGCGTGATCCGACGAACACCGTCGTGCTGAACAGTCCGCTGGTCTCCAAACGACATGCCGTCGTGTCGCGCGAGAATGGCAAGCTGAAACTGGAGAACGTCGGCGTCAATGGCTGCCTCGTCGGCGATCAGGAGGTGCTCGGCGGAAACGCGATCCTGTTCAAGGCGGGCGAGACGGTTCGGATCTGGCCGTATTCGCTGACGTTCGAATCCGACGAAGTCTCGGCCATCAGCCGGACCGAGTTGGAAGCGCATCTCCGCTCGATCATGGGCGACCTGAACCAGAAGGTGCATCGCAAGCTGCTCGAACGGCTCGACCTGTACGAGATCGAAAACGAACGGACCGGCGACGCCGACACCATCGTGCTGCTGGAACGCAACATCGAGGACGTCTGCCGCGAACTGAACTTGTTCGGTTCCGAGAACGAACCGCTGCTCGAAGAGATCGTCGGGCTGACGCTGCGCGATCTGCTCATCAACCAGTTGATCCTGGAAGGTGGCAGCGCGGGACTCGATCTGCTCACGCGGCTGACCTACAACG
>JAYTIB010000444.1:0-1705 GCA_043732205.1 Schlesneria sp.
GTTCGCTCCGCGAACCAACGTTGGTTCGCGGAGCGAACCACGACAATCTGCGACAGTTATTTCCGTGCCGATCCTTACTTTCGGGACTCGAACGCCTTCCCCGTCGCGATCATCGCCTCGGGGGCCATCCCGCTGATCGCGGCCCTGATGATTCGCAGGCTGTGGAAGATGACCTGACAACTTCCCCCGATTCGTGCGGGACATCGTGGCCGGTCAACGAGTCTTGGGAGCTGTGCAGCAACAACAACTTCCGAGAGTTGTACGCCGCGACCGTCGTCCGTTCGCCCAGTTCGACAGCCGTTCTCATTCGCGCTCCTTTTGATTCGCGCGGAAATCGTTTTGGTCCGCGCGAATCAAAAGGAGCGCGAATGAGAAGGCGAAGACGCGATACCTGAGCCGTGGCAGGGAGACACCGCTCGCGTTGCAACACACCGTGCAACTCTCGCAAATAGAAAATGCACAGCGTCTTGGCCGTCCAACCCGCCGACGAATCAGCGGGCGGCGTGGCGCGGATCGGTGGCCGAGATGATCTCGCTGATTCCCGTCTGGTTGAATCCCTTGTAGCCGTCGTTGCGTTGCAGGATTTCCAGGTGCGAACCGAGCGCTCCGTTCGCCAAGAACTGCCGGGCCTGATCGTCCGTGATCCGACGAGCACTTCGCAGTTGTTCGACTCGAAGCGGATCGACCGGCCATTGTTCGCCGCAGGTGAACGCCTGCCGCAGATACGGAAAATCGGTGAAGGGGGGCATCGTGTCGATCCCCGCCTCCTGCAACTGGTCGCGTGTCGCCGCGAAGTCGAACTGGCATTCCAAGTGATGCAGGCCAGCCTGCAGGAACGCTTCGCCATGCAGGGCGCACCACAAGCCGACCGTGCCGAGATGCGCTCGTGGCGGCAGCGTCTCGTGCGAGAAGTCCTGGCTCAATTCTTCCGGCGACATGTCGACATCGGCGAAGATCGTGACGCCCGTCACCGGGTGCTCAATGACCTGCGCCCCCCAGCCCGCTTCGCGTCCCGCATAGAACCGCTCGCGACAGACAAACCCCAGCCGTTCCAGGAACGCGATCAACAGCGCGAAGTTCTGACGGCTCGATCGATACGTGTGATGGTCGTGGTTCGCCCAGCCCAGACCGAGTGCGTCCTGCCGGGCCCGTTGAATCCGGCCCGCCCTGTTGCGCCGCAGCCAGTATTCGCGTTCGGCGGCGAAGAAAAGTTCGCACGCCCGGTCCCGGCCGAGATCCGCGATCGCCGGTTCAATCCGTTGGATGGCGTGGATGAAGCCGTCGTCGTCACTGGCAAAATCACGGCGTCGCAACCGCAGCGATTCCGCATGCCTCTCGATGGCCGCCAGCGGAACCTCTTCTTGAGGATTGGGATCAAAGGCCAGCGAGCCATGTCGTTCAACAATCAGCACCTCGACATCGTTCTCGCGCGCGACCGTGGCGACTCGAACCGACGCCAGCGGCGGACCCTCAATCTGGATTCCCGTCAGATCGTGCGCGACGAGGAAATCAACGGCGGATTCCACCTTGATCGCCAGTTGCCGGGCCACTCCGTCGTACACGCGAATCCGCGGGAACAGGCCCAGCGGGTGTTCCCACCCCAAGACACCCTGCTGATCGGCGCGGACGTATCCGACTCCACACAGTTCGGGCAGTGCCGGATCATCTTCGGGGAGTCCAAAGTGATCGAGCCAGTCGACCAGCC
>JAYTIB010000445.1:0-1702 GCA_043732205.1 Schlesneria sp.
CCGGTCCTGATGGACGCCGTCCGCGCGGCATTGGAAACGGTGCGCGAGCGGCTGGCTGAATTCGACGCGACCGTGGAACAACACCTCTCGCTGCTGGAATCGGTTCTTCAACGCCCGTCGTTCGAGGCGTGGCGCGAATGCCTGTCAGACGAGTTCTACTACTCGGTGGCACCGTGGATCACCCGGTTGGTGGACTTGCCGCCTCCCGTTGTTGAGGACGATCCGGAATCCATCGTCGAGCCAGTGCAACAATTCTCCCGGCTGCAGAAAACACTCAGCGCGATTCAGCCGAAAACGACCCAGAACGCCAGCCCTCCGGAGCAATCCCCGGCCCTGCCACCGTTGAAGTGGGTCTCGCCCGACGGGCGCTTTGCCGCGTGGTTGTTGATTCCGAAGGAATGCGATTCAACGTCGCCATCCCCGCTGATCATGAAGCTGCGTCACAACAATCAGCCTCGTCAGGGGCAGCCTGTGACGCCGAATGATTTGGGAGGCGAAATTGTCATGATTCGCCTCGGATTGGCGAAGTCAGGGTTGTCCGACCAGGGACTCGCTGAGTTCCTGCTGGCCGATCTCAAGAATGGGTCGAATCGGGACGAGTTGCAGGTCTGCGTGGATGGATTGAGCGTCGACGTGTGGACGTTGATCCAATGAATGCGGCGCGCCGGTGCCTCGCCTGCTCGTGTGCCCCCCGAGAAGAAACAGGTGTCGCTTGGGACCGGAACGTCCTCGTGTCCCTCCCCCTGCTGACAAGTCCCCAGTGGTTTCCGTGGAGGATGAATCGTGCCGCTCAATTGGATGATGTTTCGACAGGACTGCAATGACACCACTGTCATGGACGCGGTTGCTTCGCTGGGCGGTCTATACCGCTGGCTGCTGACTCCCAGCGCCCTGAAAGTTGCCGAGGAATTTCAGGGACTCGGTTCGATCCCGCGTCCCGCGTTGCCAAACCATGCCGGTGGATGCTGGGTGATGTTCGTCAATTCCGATGACGAAACCTACGCCCTGCTGCGACGCGCATACGTGCTGCCGCTGGAATGGAAGCCCGCCGTTTCCGCGGAGGCACCTCACGACGAGCGTCTGCCCGCGTCGATCCGCGATGTGGCCGACGATGTTCTTCGAACCCTGGGCGATGAAACCAAGAATGGTCAGCACTGGCGACTGCATCTCGTCGATGACGCGGACCAGGCTGCTCCCAATCTCAATGGGACAGACCTCGACAAAAGCTTGAAGGCTCTATCGGGCTGGGTGTCCATTGCGGGAGGCTTGTGGTCCGCGATGAAGAACACGGCCACCGAGCCGACGGTGTGGGCGACGGGATGCTGGGACAGCCAACTCGGGGTCACGGCCGTGGGCGAAGAGACACTTGACGAGAAACTGGCGCTGGCCGCCGAGTTCGGTGCAACGACTGTCTTCCTTCCCGCGAGCCATGCCGCCGAACTCGGCGAGAACTACCAGTCATCCTCGGGGCGGAAGACAAGATTGATGGGACTGCGCATGCGCGTCCGGGAATGGCAAAAGGCGCTCGGTCCCTATCTCGCCGCACTGAAGGCCCCGCCGCCGCCGGATGCCGATCCGGAAACGGTGCAGGCTCTGCACTACCGCGAACTCCAGGAACTGAGTCCGTACGTCGCACGTGCCGACGAGTTTTATCACGAGCGGCTGCTCAGCCCGATCGCCGCGCGCTGCCGGGAAAAACTCG
>JAYTIB010000446.1:0-11997 GCA_043732205.1 Schlesneria sp.
CGCGGTCTTCGACTTTTTCGACTTTGTGGACGCCGTCACTTCCGCGTCGTCATCGTCCTCGCCGTCACCAATCTTGCCGACCATCAGGGCATTCTTGACACCCGCATCCCACAAGTCACCTTGCCGCACAACTCGGACTCGCCAATGTGGGTCGATCACGTCCGCAGTCAAGTTCTCGATCCGTCCGCGCAGTGCTTCGGCGGCAGCTTGACGCTGTTCTTCATTCTGACTGGCGGGAAAGATGTCAGACATGAGCGAGCGAATCTGTACGAAGCGAACCAGGCTCTCTCGTCGTTTGGTCGCATCTTTCTCACGGCGCAGGATCGCGGCGCAAGTTGTCACTCGCGCGCCGGTAAACCACGGCTCCAACTGGCTCTCGAAAATGGCAAGGACTGCGAAGTTCTTCAGCACGAACTCCTGCAAGCGAAAGCCGTACTCGACATCCAGCCAACCACTGGAGGTGAGGAAACCAAAGTACGCGTCATCCTTGAGAAACTTGGCGACGTGAGGCCAGAAGTAGACGTGCAGGTCGCTGCGACCCGAGAAAGCAATGTCAGGAGCAAAGGCCGCTGCAAGCCCGGACAAGTGCTGCTTGTAGGCTTTTTGCTCCTTCTTGATTTGGTCGAGGCCCTTGGTCGTGATCTTGATGCGGCCCTTGAACTCGGCCGTCGGTGGAATGCTGATTTCCTCCTGCCGCACATAGGGCGGATTGCCAACAACGGCATCGAGTGGAGGGATGTACACCGGCAACATCTGTCCATGCTTCCCGCCCGAGCCGAGCGGCACCGTGAGGACCACGCGATCCGGTGACACGTCAAAGAAATCCTTTTGGGCGACGAGTGGATAGTTCTGATCGTCGATGAGGTCGCGCGTGGCGAGGTTCATCGTTGTCAGATGCGTTGCGTAAGCGGAGATGTCCGTCCCCATGAGCTGGCTCAGAGCGTCCGTGTGCGTCAGCACCGTCCCGGACTTGGCGGCGAGATACTTCTTGCGGGCATACGCCCGAACGAGGAACGTGCCTCCCCCACAAGCCGGGTCCATGACGTTGGCGTTGGCATCACGAATGCAAAAGGCATTGATCAGGTCCACGACTTCGGGCTTGGTGTAGTGCTGGCCATAGCGATGACGTTCTTCGGGACTGATGAGCCTCTCGAAGATCGGGCCGATCACGTCGTAGTTCAGCTTTGTGAAATCGAACCGCTCGACTGAATCGAGCAGATCACGCCACGCGGGCACCGCGTCGTCGGCGGTGAAAGGAAGCTCGTCGCCAAAGTCGCCCTTGAAGATCGTCTCGTAATCGCGGCTGAGCCGCATTGCGTCCGTGAAGGCGTTGACCAGTGTCTCTTGAAGCCGTTTCGCGGTGGAGACGCTTACGGGCAAACGCAGGAGCTTGAGTTTCGTCCAGCGCCGGCGCATCGCGAGGTAGAAGACGATCTTGTTGACCAGGACGTAGCACGAGAACTTGGCGGCGCGTTCGAGATTGTCCCGTCGGATCAACTCATCATCGGAAAGGTGCCAGCCCTGAGTGTCGCGCATCCAACGATCAAGTTTGACCTTGAACGGGCCGTCCTGCGCATACCTCCTCTCGATGGCGTGCTGAACTGTCAGAATCGGACGTTCGAGTCCTGCTTCCAGCACCGAGATGAAGAACGTGTCCAGTGGCTTGCGGTCCAGTGGCGCATCACCGCGAAACGCGGCGGCGGCACGCTCCAAAAACGGAATCAAACCTCTACGAATGTCGTCTTGGAATGCAGGAGAGGAAAGGTCGGTAGCATCGCGGACGCGAGTCAACGTTTGATCGTAGATCGACCGTTCTTCCAACCGGATGCCTGGCTGGTCCGTCTTCCAAAGAACGATTCGATTGACATTCCAAGTCAGAAAGAACTCTGAGCCGACTTTGAGCGCCTTCTTGATGGCGTCCTCAACGACGGATTCATTGAACGGTGAAATCCCGTCGACCATGTACGGCAGTTTGACCTCGCCCGTGATTGCGACACCACCGGATCGGTCGTAGACAGTCAGGTCGCGGCGCTTGTTGGAACCGCTCGCCGACTGTTCAATTTTGACTTGGCCGAATGGTAGCTCGGGCCGCGAGGATAGGATTTCGTTCATCCATCCAGCAGCCTGCGAACAGAATGTCAACTCGTGATCTATTGCCATCGTGCCCGATCCTGGCGGGGCGACTTGGCTTGACCGCCCAGCAATGGTTGACGTGCTACTGTTTCGGAGTTTTTGGAGGAGTCACGTAGGGAGTGTGTAACGGCGCGGAACACACCGCAATTGAAGAAGACACCAGATTCGTCAGCCTTCGTCTTCGAGTTCCGCCTGCAGGTGGCACCAGCGGTCTTCGGCTTCGGCGAGTTGGGTGGTCAACGATTCGACTTCGTTGTGCAGACGAAGTGCCTCGGTCGCGTCGGATGTTGTCAGCAGATCGGCACTCGACTTTTTCTTCTGGTCGTCCAGTCGTGCGATCGTCTTTTCGATCGCGCTGATTTCCTTGCGGACGGCTCGTTCATCGCGGCGCGGTGCGCGGACGACGGGCGCGGCTGGCTTCGGTGTCGAGGCCGGTTTCGGGGTCGGGGGGGGGGCCTTGCTCATCTGAGTGGCGAGCAGGCGTTCGCCGTCGTCGATTTCCTTGTTGACCGCGTACAGGTACGCGTCGTAGCCGCCGCCGTAGTTGGTCACTTTGCCGTCGCGGACCTCGATCACGCAGGTCGCCACGCGCTTCATGAAGTGCCGGTCGTGCGTGGTGAAGATCACCGTCCCCTTGTAGTCGATCAGCGCCTGGGCCAGTGCTTCGACGGTATCGACGTCCAAGTGGTTGCCGGGTTCGTCGAGGACTAACACGTTGTGCTGGCTGAGCAGCAGTCCGGCCAGGCAGAGTCGCGCGCGTTCGCCCCCCGACAGCACGGGGATCGGTTTGTTGACCGCTTCACCGCGAAACAGCATCGCGCCGGCGATGTCGAGGATCGTCTGCGTCCTCGTCATCCGGGCGGCGGTGCTTTCGAGGTACTGCAAGACCGTCTGCTTCTCGGGGAGGCTGGTGTAGACGTGTTGTGCGTACGTCCCGATGTCGCAGCCAAAGCCCCATTTCGTTTCTCCGGCGAGCGGCTTCAGCGAATCGACCACGCTGCGCAGGAAGGTCGTCTTCCCCTGCCCGTTGTCACCGACGATCGCCGCGCGCGAACCGTGGTCGATCTCCAGCGTGATGCCGTCGGCCACGCGGCGTTCGGGATAGCCGATCGCCAGATCACGGCAGCGGAACGCCGCGCCGTTGCGCGGTTCGACGATCGGCGCCCGGACGCAGGCGGTTGGCTCATCGGCGGCGACGTCGGCCAATTCCAGCCGTTCCAGTTGCTTGGACTTCGACCGGGCCTGTGTCGCGGTGCTGGCCCGCGCCTTGTTCTTGGCGATGAACACTTCCAGATCGCGGCGCTTCGCCTGGATCGCGGCGTTCGATCGGACCACGTGTTCCTGCTGCCCCTGCTGATAGTTCAGATAGGCGTCGATCTTGCCGGGATACATCGTCAGCTTCCCGCGCGTCAGGTCGAGCGTGTGGCTGCAGGTCGCCCCCAGAAACGCGCGGTCGTGCGACACGATCAGGCACGCCTTCTGGAAGTTCCGCAGAAAGTGTTCGAGCAGGATCTGAGTTCGCAGGTCGAGGAAGTTGGTCGGTTCGTCGAGCATCAGCAGGTTGGGTTCGTGCAGGAGCAGCGCCGCCAGCTTGACGCGCGTCTGCCAGCCGCCGGAGAGCTTCGAGATCGGGCCGTCGAGGTACTCGCCCTTCAGTTCGAACTGGCCGGCCACTTCGCCGCATTTCCATTCCGGCTGGCCGCTGTCGCGGATCAGGAAGTCATGCGCGGACTCGCCGGACTCGAACGGGTCGTGCTGCCGGAGGTAACCGATCTGCAGGTTCGGATGCCGGATGACATCGCCGCTGTCGAGTTCCTCGTCGCCCAGCAGGACTCGCAGCAGCGTGCTCTTGCCCGCTCCATTGCGACCGATGAAGCCCACCTTCACATCATCGGCCAACGTCGCCTCGGCCCCGTCCAACAACACCTGCTCGCCATAACTCTTGTGAGCATTCCGAATCTGCAACAGCACAGCCATCAGCCGCAATCCCTCCCAAAGAATGATCCAACGCGGCGGCATTGTAGCGAGTCGGGGCGAGCGTGTCCCCGACGGCGGCGACGTTCCGGATTCAACGAAACGAGGCTCTCCGGGGGGGCTGTTGAAATACCCCGCCACCGAGTTCACCTCGGTGGTTCAACGGCTTCCGCACTACTCAAAAGCTTCGAGACAACGAGTAGTGCAGAAGCCATCGAGCCACTGGGGCAAGCCCAGTGGCGGATGGGCCAACCGAGTCAATCCACTGGCTGGCCCATCCAACTGGTGAACGGCATAATCGCCACCCGATGCGGAACGACGACATTTCCTGACGAGGGTTTGCGATGAAACTGACAACCTGCGGCCGAGTTTTCCTGTGCGTGCTCACAATCTCTGGGACTCAGGTTCGCGCCGACGATTGGCCGCAATGGATGGGGCCGCAGCGGGACGGCGTGTGGCGCGAGACCGGGATTGTCGACACCTTTCCAGCCGGCGGGCCGCCCGTCCGATGGCGAACCAAGATCGGTGGCGGGTATGCCGGGCCGGCTGTCGTGGGGGACCGGGTCTATGTCACCGACAAGCAACTTCCGCAGGGGACCACCGACCCCGACAATCCGTTTGTGCGCGGCCGCACTCCCGCCACGGAACGGGTGCTCTGCCTGAGCGACAAGGATGGCTCGATCGTTTGGAAGCACGAGTACGACTGTCCCTACACCGTCAGTTATCCGGCCGGCCCGCGCACGACGCCCGTGGTCCAAGACGGCCGCGTCTACACGCTCGGTTCCGAAGGGAATCTATTCTGCCTCAAGGCGGACACGGGCGACGTGGTCTGGTCGAAGGATCTCAAGCAGGAATACCAGCATGCCCAGTCCCCGGTCTGGGGTTACTCGGCCAATCCGCTGCTCGACGGTGACAAGCTGATCTGCCTCGTCGGGGGCAAGGGGACCACGACCGTCGCGTTTCACAAGGAGACCGGTAAGGAGATCTGGCGGGCTCTCGATTCCGGCGGAGCCCACGGTCCGGGATACAGTTCGCCCGTCATCATTGAAGCGGGTGGCAAGCGGCAGTTGATCGTCTGGCATCCGACCGCCGTCAGTTCCCTCGACCCCGAAACCGGCACGAGTTATTGGAATCAGAAGTTTGAATCGGACAACGGCTTGAGCGTCGCCATGCCGCGAGTCAGTGGCGACCACCTGTTCGTCAGCGCGTTCTACAACGGTTCGCTGCTGTTGAAATTGGACCGCGACCGTCCGCAAGCATCGGTCGTCTGGAAGCGTGGCGGAGAGAACGAAAAGAACACCGACGCCCTGCACTGCCTGATCCCCACGCCGGTGATTGACGGCGAGCACATCTACGGCGTTTGCAGCCACGGCGAACTGCGATGTCTGGACATCAAACAAGGTGACCGCTTGTGGTCAACGTTCGAGGCGACCAGCAAGCAATCCGCTCGCTGGGGGACCGCTTTCATCGTGCGCCACGAAGGCCGCTACGTTTTGTTCAGCGAACAGGGCGACTTGATCTTCGCCCGGCTGACTCCGCAGGGTTACACCGAACAGGGCCGCGCCCACCTGCTCGAACCAACCGGCCCGTCCCAGCGCCGCGAAGTCGTCTGGACTCATCCCGCCTTCGCGAATCGTTGCGTGTATGCCCGCAACGACAAGGAGATCGTCAGCGTGTCACTGGCGAAATAGAACATGTCAGAGGTGCCCGCGAATTCACGCGAATCAGCACGAATGAAGAGAGACGGACAAGGCAAGTCAGGCATCACGCGACGGCACGGATGTGGCAAGTCTTTCCGACAACTCAATCAGCCGCAGGGCGCTAGTAGTCAAACAACTTTGATTTGCCGGGTTTCTGTAGCACGGACGCCTCGTCCGTGCGTCCATCGAGATCGGAGGTTCCGCACGGACGAGGCGTCCGTGCTACGGGGCAAATGAAAGTTGTTCGACCACTAGCCCCGGTTCGATCGTGCTGCCCGAACGAGAACCGGACGCTAGCGCGTTCCGGCTGATCCCGCCAGGAAATCTTGCCACACCCGACGGCACAAGGTCGAAGGACAAACCATGATCATGACGAAGCAACAACGCTTGAATTTTCACACCTCAATCATCTCCTGCGGAATCTTGTTTGCCGCAATCGGCCTGTCGGTTCGTGCGGCCGATGAACCGGCCAAGCCGCCGGTGAAGAAACTGATCCTGCCGGGTGAAGCCTTTCTCGTCGCGAACCGGCCGTCGTTCATCCTGCTCCCGAAGGAAGAGCTGCGGCAGAAGCCACAGCCGTGGATCTTCTACGCGCCGACGTTGGCGGGTTATCCCGATGAGCATGAGAAGTGGATGCACGAACAATTCCTGGCCGCCGGAGTTGCCGTCGCCGGGATCGACGTCGGCGAAGGCTACGGCAGCCCGAAGAGTCGCGAGCTGTTCACAGCCTTCTACAAGGAACTGGTCGACAAGCGCGGCTATGCGAGCAAGCCGTGCATGCTCGGTCGCAGCCGCGGTGGTTTGTGGGTGACGAGTTGGGCGGTCGAGAATCCCGACAAGGTCTCGGGGATCGCCGGCATCTATCCGGTCTTCGACTTCCGCACTTATCCCGGTCTGAAGAACGCCGCCCCGGCGTACGGACTGACCCCGCAAGAGATGGAAGCGAAGCTCGCCGAACACAACCCCATCGAACGAGTCGGCGCGCTGGCGAAAGCGAAAGTGCCAGCGCTGTTCATTCACGGCGACGAAGACAAGGTCGTGCCGCTCAAGGACAACTCAGCCGAATTCGCCGCGCGTTACAAGGCCGCCGGTGCCGGGGACTCGGTCACGCTGATCATCCCCAAAGGCCAGGGCCACAACTTCTGGCCGGGATTCTTCCGCTGCCAGGAACTGATCGACTTCGCGATCGCGCGGGCTCGCGAAGGAGCGAAGTGAAACGAGGACTTGTACGCATTTGGTGAGCCGGGTGGCGTCAGCCCCTGGACGCGGCGTCGAAGAGTCCGGGGGCTGACGCCGCCCGGCTCACCTTGAACTGATGTCGATCAAATCAGTTTTGCCACCGCCTCACCGACTTCGCTGGTCATGGCCGTGCCGCCGAGATCCGGGGTGCGCGGACCGTGCGTGCGAAGGAGTTCTCCCACCGCGGTGTGAATCGCCTGCGATGCCGCCGAGTCACCGAGATGTTCGAGCATCATCGCGGCGGACAGGATGGCCGCCAGCGGGTTGGCGATCCCCTGCCCCATGATGTCCGGGGCTGAACCGTGGACCGGTTCGAACAGGCTCGGGTGTTGGCCGGTCGGGTCGATGTTGGCACTGGCGGCGAGGCCCATGCTGCCGACGATGATCGCCGAGAGGTCGGTCAGAATGTCGCCGAACAGGTTGCTTGCGACGACGACGTCGAAGCTTTCGGGACGGCGGACGAACTCCATCACCGCGCGGTCGACCAGCAGCGATTCGGTTTCGATCTGCGGGTATTCGCTCGCGACGAGCGCGAAGACTTCGTCCCACAGGACCATGCCGTAGCCCTGGGCGTTGCTCTTGGTGATCGACGCGACCCGTTTTCGCGGCCGGGTGACAGCCTTTTCAAACGCCGCCCGGATGATCCGTTCGCAACCGCGCCGGGTGAAGACCGACGTCTGAATCGCCACGTCATGGTCCGAGCCCTGGTAGACCCGGCCGCCCACGTTCGCGTATTCGCCTTCGGTGTTCTCGCGGAAGACGAGCATATCGATCGAGCCGGCGGCCTTGTTGCGCAGCGGACTTTCCACGCCGGCATACAGGTAGGCCGGGCGCAGACAGACGCACTGGTCGAAGCGGCGGCGGATCGGCAGCAGCAGGCCGTTCAGCGTGATGTGGTCCTGGACCCTGGGATGTCCGACGGCGCCCAGCAGCATCGCGTCGAACTTCGCCAGTTCATCAAGGAATTCGGGCGGAGCCATGCGTCCGTGGGCGAAGTAATAGTCGGTTCCCCACGGGAACTCGGTCCACGCGATTTTTGAACCCGTTCGCGACACCGCGGCATTCGCCGCGCGCATCGCCTCGCGCGTGACTTCGGGACCGATTCCATCTCCGGCGATGACGGCAATCTGGAACAGTGGCATGCTCTGGCCTTGGTTGACATGACTTGGATGAACCGGGTTGATCGACTGGCGGGTTGATCGACTCGATGGAGAGATCGTCTCGCGGCGAGTCCGACGGATGACCCACGACTCACGATCGACGCGTCAATGACTGTCGGAATTCTGTGAGCGAAAACCGTAGCATGGACGCCTCGTCCGTGCGCCATGACGTGACCATTTTTGGAATTGGTCCGCACGGACGAGGCGTCCATGCTACGAAGGCCGACGATCTTGAAGGGACTGGCCGGTGAATGCAAGAAGCCGGGTGGCCATCAGGTAGCCACCCGGCTCCACGCGGAGGGAGACGATCTCCGCGAGTCAGGTCCGGTGTCTTTGGAACGCGCGCCGCCTTCGGCGCCTGAAATGTCTTTGAGACCTGTGATCGAAGAAGTGAACGAAGTGAACACAGCACGGTCAGGAGATGGATGCCCACACGGTGGCGACCACCCGACGACGCTGTTGAGACTCACACACAACAGCGTCCGACAGCCGATCAGCGCGTGAACGTGTCCCGCACCGAATCACCGAACTCCCGAATCGCCGCCGTCGTCTTGACGCCGAAACTCCGATTGGACGTTGACGGCGCGGGAGGGACGAAGGGCTGCGGGACCGGCTCAGGGGGAGCAGGGTCCATCGGCCCGATCCCCTGCGGAATCGGCTCATAAGCCGGCTGGCAGTTCGGGCACGGTGCCTGGGCCTTGCGGCAGGAAATGGACGTCATGCAGCAGCCCGACAGAGTGATGGCCACACCCAGGGCCGCGATGGGCAGCAGAGTTCTTCGCAAGTTTTTCATCGTGGTACGCTCTCAGAGAAAGAAGGCAAACCGACATCGGACGGAGATTGGGAACAGGAAGCGACCCGACAGGCGCAGGCCCGTCGGACTGACTTTACTAACCCGATGCGTAAGCGAGGGCGAGTGATAGAAGCATTTCCCCGAGTTTCCCTCGCTCACGCTTCGGGTTACTTGGTTAAAGTCAGCGCCATTGGGCGCAGGCCCCCCCGGACTCTTCGATGAACTCCCCGTCGGGGAAACTGGATTGGATTGTTTGGTGGTGGAGTACCCAAGAGATCGGACATCGCGCCCGGCGGTGAACAGGCAACTTCTGCCGATTTCTGTCGCGCACCGAAACGAGGTCCGGTAATTCCATGCACGGACCCGGAATCCGACGACAGAGAAGAATCCTGCTGTAACTGCTCGACCCACCGGGCAAGCCCGACCGGTCCCGCCGACCCGGCCGCCGCGGGTCAGGTTGCCGGTGTTGCCGATGAAGCCAGCGGGGCGGGATCTAAGGCAGCCGGCAGGAAATGACCGACCGTAGGACGGATTTCCAATCCGTCCGGTGTCGACGGACGGATTGGAAATCCGTCCTACGGGTCGATGCTGCGTCGCAGGCTGGCGACGGCGAGCAGGCTGATCACCGGCACGATCGGTGCCCGCATCCGCGCGTTCGTCCAATAGACGAGATGCACCAGTTGCACGGTCAGCACCAACGCCAACAACGGACACCACGGGCACACCCGTGGCGGACCGCGACGCGAACAACACCGTGCGACCACCACCAGCATTCCCACCGCAAACGCCAACAGTTCCGCGGTGTAGTACCACCCGACCGACTGAATCAGCCGGGTCTTCGCGTTCGCCGCCGCCTCGCCTTGTGGCGTGGTGCTCCAGAGACTCCGCACGCGATGCCAGGCCGCTCGCAGGAATCGTCCCGGTTCCGCCGCGATGAACTCGCGCGCCCGCGCGCTCTGCCAACGGTCGCGGTCGAGTTCCGACGCGTTCGGCCCGAGATGACTGGTTAAACTCGCTTGCAGATCCGCCTTCCATTGGTCGAAGCTCGGCTGGCTCCAGTCACTTCCCCAACCACGATCCACGACCTCGGTGAAGAAGACGGGGTTGTTCGCCAGCAGCAGCGTGTAGCCGCCATGCGTCGTCGTCACGATCGGCGAGCCGATCACGCACTGATTGCGGACAACCCACGGCCCGACGATCAACAACGTCCCCGCGACGACTCGCCAAGGGAAGACAACGGGCTCCAATGGACTCGCGGCATCAGCGCGGCGATGTCGCCACGCGATCAACCCGTGCCAGCCCCATCCCACGAATGCCAGTCCCGCCATCGGCCAGAACGTCGGACGGCACAGCACCAGCGCGCCGAACAGGACACCAATTCCCAATTGACGCACGGGCTCGGTCCGGTCGCGGCGGACGATCCAATACACCAGCAATGCCACGAGCCCGGCGCAGGTCACCTCGGTCATCGGCTGCGTCGAATACTGGAGCAGCAGCGGATCGACTGCCACCAGCAAGGCGGCGAGTGTGCTGGCCGAACCCAGTCCCAATGCTCGTCCCGCTTGGAAGGTCGCCCAGACAGCGACCGCCCCCCAAGCCAGATTCAAGACCGCCACAGCGGCACCGACCGGCAACACGATCAGCAATCCGGCCAGTTGGATCGGGTACAGCGGCGGCCGGAACGCGGTGGGAGTCAGCCGTTTGACATCGACGTAGCCCTTCCCCTCGGCCACACACCGCGCGATCCCCAGATAGGCATCGCGATCGCGCGACAGTTCGTCCGCCTGCACCCACATCACGACGATGCGGAGTGCGATCGCAACGAACAGGCACGCCGGCAGACCCCAGTGGTCAAGTCGCACGCCCCACTTGTGCTGATCAATTCCCATTTCCGATCGCTCTACTGTGACGGTTCCATTGATTGAGACGAGTGCAAAGTGAGAAGTGATCAGTGCAAAGTGTTAGTCCGCTGGCGGCCCAGGCTGAGTCGTTTAACCCTGAGCCAACGGCGAAGGGGGAGCGGGCAGACGCGTCTGTCTCCGCTAGCACTGTCGGCAAACGTATCGGGGCGCTGGCACCCGACACCTTCGCCGTTGGCTCAGGGTTAAACGACTCAAATGTCTCACTCCCCCCGCGACCTTGAATCCATCGGACCGTTCCTTCGTCATCGTGTCCGGCGTGTGACCAGTGCCAGGATCGCCGGGATGACGACCAAGTTTCCCAGGCTGCCCCCTGCGGTGGCGACCGCCACGAGCCACCCGAAACTCGACATCGGCACGAACTCGCTGTAAAGCATCGCGAGGAACCCGAGGCTGACCGCGGCACTCGACAGAACCACGCCCGGCCCGCTCCCCGCATAGGCCACCTTCAGCGCGTCATCCGAGGCTCGTCCGGCGCGAAGTTCCTGTTTCCATCTCAGCAAGCAATGAACCGCGTCATCCACCGAGAGCCCGATCGCGACCCCCGCCACCAGCGCGGTCGACATGTCGACCTTCACTCCGATCCAACCCATGATCCCGAGCACCAAGCCCACGGCCAGCAGGGTCGGAGCGAATGCCAGTATCGCCAGTGGCAGACGTCGCAGCGCCATCCACAGCATCACCAGACTCATCACACCCGACCAGATCGTCGCACGAAACGACGTGCTGACAACGGCGTGGGTGATCTGCGTCATCAGGTGCGACAGTCCGGTGATAAACGTCTGGTCGGACAGATCACGCCGACTGACCGCCAGCAGCTTCGCAAAGCACTCTTCCTTCAATTCCGGCTGGGCGCTCTCTTGGATGCGGATCAGGATCCGGACCCGGTCCTCAGCGCTGTTGTCGCTGTTCCGCTTCCAGAGATTGTTGAGGAAGTGAGAGTTCTTCGTCTGACTGAGCAGGTTGACCTTGGTGTCGACGATGCGTTGCCGGTCGTTCTCGTCCATGTCGGCGGGGGCGGTGAGCAGGTCCGCCAACGACACGATCCCCGACACCATCTCCGGGTTCTCCCGCCGCAT
>JAYTIB010000447.1:0-4682 GCA_043732205.1 Schlesneria sp.
GGTCAACAACCCTCAAACACCACAAATCACCGAGGGATTTCTTTTGATTCGCCTTTTTTTGCAAAAACAGCACAAAGGGTTCGCTTACTTCAGGACTAACCCGAAGCGTCAGCGAGGGACGAATCCACGCGGGAACCCCCGACTCCCTCGCTCACGCTTTTTGAAGTTGCGCCTTTTGGGATTTGAGCCCCAACGGGGCGGTGTGATGTCAGCCCAGGGCAACGCCCTGGGTTGGCGGGTTGTCGGGAATTTCAAGCCCTGAAGGGGCGGTACTATTCATTCGATGGACATAGGCCCGCCCCTTCAGGGCTCCGAAAACTGTAACGGTCGCTACCCAGGGCGGCGCTCCCGATGGTCGCTTGCCCTGGGCTAAATTAGGGCTGCCCCGTTGGGGCGTAAATCCAAAACAGCGCAACTTCACAACTCACGCTTCGGGTGATTGAAAGCGCTTCTCAACGGGGAAGGAACTCATGAAGACGCTCCTCGAACTGACGCGGGACATTCAGGATCAGGAATCGGTCATTCGCCAGGGAGGTGGAGCCGCCGGCCAGGAGCGCCAGCGCCGACTGGGACGACTGACGGCTCGCGATCGCATCGCGCTGTTGCTCGACACCGACACTCCGTTCCTTGAACTCGGCCTGTGGTCCGCGTGGGGCCTGTATGCCGAGTGGGGGGCGGTCCCCGCTGCCGGTGTGATCGCCGGCCTCGGCACGGTACACGGTCGGGCGGTGCTGGTGGTCGCCAATGACGCGACCGTCAAAGCCGGCGCGTTCTTTCCGCAGACGGTGAAGAAGGTGCTGCGGGCGCAGCGGATCGCGATGACGTTTCGGCTGCCCTTGGTCTATCTCGTCGACTCTTCCGGCGTCTTCCTGCCGCTGCAGGATGAGATCTTTCCCGACGAGGACGACTTCGGACGGATCTTTCGCAACAACGCGGTGATCTCGGCGGCGGGCATCCCGCAGTACTCGGCGGTGATGGGAAACTGCGTGGCGGGCGGCGCCTATTTGCCGGTCCTGTCTGACACGCTGTTGATGACCGAAGGGAGCCAGCTCTATCTGGCCGGCCCCGCGCTGGTCAAAGCCGCCATCGGTCAAACGGCGGACCCCGAGGAACTCGGCGGCGCGCGGATGCACGCGGAAATCAGCGGGACCGTCGACTATCGCGAGCCGGATGATTCCAGTTGCCTGCAACGATTGCGGTCATTGATCGACCTGCTGCCGCATCGCGCGACTTCGGACGGCGATGCGGTGACGGCCGCTACGACAGAGCGGGATGGCCATGACGTGTATGCCATCGCGCCCGGTGACGACCGCGTCGAATTCGACATTCGCGACGTGCTGAAATGCCTGGTCGATGCCGGATCACTCATCGAGTTTCGCGCCGACTACGGGACGACGATCGTCGCCGCCCATGCCCGGATCGCGGGCCGCGCGGTGGGACTGGTGGCGAACCAGTGTCAGCGCTGCCGCACGGCGGCCGGAGAATTGCAGATCGGCGGCGTCCTCTATGCGGACTCGGCCGAGAAGGCGGCGCGGTTTGTGATGGAGTGCAACCAGGCTGCGGTGCCGATCGTGTTCTTTCAAAACGTGCAGGGGTTCATGGTCGGCCGGCAGTCGGAGCAGGCGGGGATCATTCGCTCGGGCGCGAAGCTGGTCAACGTCGTCAGCAACAGTGTCGTCCCGAAGTTCACCGTCGTGATCGGCGGCTCGTTCGGTGCCGGAAACTACGCGCTGTGCGGCAAGGCGTATGATCCGTGGCTGATCCTCGCCTGGCCCGGCGCCCGCTACGCCGTGATGGGTGCCGACCAGGCCGCCGACACGCTGCTCTCGCTGAAGGTCCGCGACGCCGAACGGGCGGGAAAGCCGCTGACCGACGACGAGCGCAGGCATCTCCGCGACGAAGTCCGTCAGAGCTACGTCGAACAAACGGACATCCGCCACGGTGCGGCCCGCGGCTGGGTCGACGCGATCATCCCGCCGCACGAAACACGGCACTGGCTGGCCACAGCGCTGCGACTGATCCCCGAGGGAACAACCCGCGGAGAATTTCGCACGGGGATGATTCAGATGTGACGGGCGGGAAGGCGTGGGACGGGACTGCGGGTGTGGTCGACATCGTCGGATGGTCAGTGGTCAGTTTTCAAATTTGCAATTTGCAATTTGCAATCTTCTTTCTTCAATCTGAAACGCACCCACACACGGAGGGCCTTCCATGACTCGCCCCGTCCGCATCGGCAACGCCCACGGGTTTTGGGGCGACCGCATCGAAGCCGCCGCGGAGATGCTCGCGGCGGAACCGGATCTGGACTTCATCACGTTCGACTTCCTGGCCGAAGTGTCGATGTCGATCCTCGCGCTGCAGCGGTCGCGGCACCCGGATGCCGGCTGGCCGCGCGATGTGCTGGAAGTCATCCAGTCGCTGACTCCGTACTGGCGGCAGGGGGGGCGCTGCCGGATGATCGCGAACGCCGGGGGATTGAATCCACTCGCCTGTGCAAAGGCGTGCCGGCAGATCCTGATCGAAGCGGGCTGCGGCGACCGCACGATCGCGGTCGTCTACGGCGATGACGTGCTCGATCAGTTGCGCCTCGCGCCGCCTGATACTCCGCTGTTCCGCAACCTCGACACAAACGAACCGCTCGGCCTCATCGCAGACCGGCTGGTCACGGCGAACGCCTATCTGGGATCCAAGCCGATTGCCGAAGCGTTGGCAATGGGTGCGGACATCGTCATCACTGGGCGCGTGGCCGATCCCAGTCTGACGGTCGCGGCCTGCGCTTTCTTCCACGGCTGGGATTGGAGCGATTGGGATCGCCTCGCCCAGGCCACCGTCGCCGGCCACCTGATCGAATGCGGCACCCAGGTGACCGGCGGGATCGCCACCGATTGGCTCGACATTCCACGCGTCGAGCGCGTCGGATTCCCGATCGTCGAAGTGGCGGAAGACGGCGGCTTTGTCGTGACGAAACCGCGCGGCACCGGCGGGGCTGTGAGCCTGCCGACGGTCAAGGAGCAACTGGTCTACGAGATCGGCGACCCCGGCGCGTACCTGTCTCCCGATGTGACGGTTTCGTTTCTGTCGTTGGAATTGCGGGAGGAAGCTGCGGATCGCATTTCGGTCCGCGGCGCGAGGGGACGTCCCGCACCCGTGTCGTACAAGGTGAGCGCCACCTACCAGGATGGGTTCCGTGCGCAGGGCCAGTTGACGGTCTACGGAGACCACGCCGTGGCCAAGGCCCGGCGCGCCGGAGAAGCGGTGATCGAACGCCTGAAGAGCCGCGGTGTGACGTTTCGTGAATCACTGATTGAGTGCCTGGGGACGGAAGCCTGTCATCCGAACGGTGGTGATCCCGTCGCCGTGGCCGGCCTGCGCGAGACGGTCTTGCGGATCGCCGTCGCCGATGAGTCGCGCGAGTCGGTGGAACAGTTCACGCGCGAGTTGATGCCGCTGATCACCGCCGGTCCTCCGGGAACGACGGGGTACGCCGAAGGTCGACCGCGCATCCATCCGGTCTTCCGGTACTGGCCCTGCCTGATCGAACGCGAACGCGCGACGGCTGTTGTCAGACTCGACGCGGAGTCCGATCATCACAACGGCAAGCCGAGCCCTTCGCCCTGGACTCCGGCCCCACCCCCACCCGCATCAACACCCATCACCAAGCCGGCCGACGATGCCGCTTCGTGCGCGACCACCGTGGCGGTCTCCACGACAACGGACACCGCATCCGACACTCCCCGGCGACTGGCCGACATCGCCCACACGCGCAGCGGTGACAAGGGCCGCGATGCCAATATCGGCGTGATCGTTCGGCGTCCGGCAGATTACGACCTGCTCTGCCGCACCGTGACCACGGCGCGCGTGGCGGCGTATCTGGGGCTGGACGACGCGAGTCGGGTGATCCGCCACGAACTGCCGAATCTGGGGGCGTTGAACTTCATCGTCCGTGGGATTCTGGCGAACACACTGCGAGTCGACGCCCAGGGGAAAACACTCGGGCAAGTGCTGCTCAACCTGCCGCTGAATGTGGCCGGCGCGTCTGCTGCCGCACACGGTTCAACGTGAGGCATCCGGCTGCAACGTCCCGGCCAGTTCCTTAGCCGAACGGCAGGTGAAAGTTTACCCACCGACAAGCACGCAGCGCAAGCAAGTGTGCCTGAAAACTCACTCGCTTGCGCTGCGTGCTTGTATGCCAATTCTTGCCGGTCGCCCTATTGCTTCGGCGGCGTGGCTTCGCGGACCAATGCTCCGTGGGTTTCGGAGAGGATCAGGATCGAGAACTTGTGGGCCTGGTCGGGGTTGTTGGTGCTGAGGGAGGCGTAGTCGAAGCGGCCGCGCAGGTCCGTGTAGCCGTCCTTGTAGAACTTGACCTGGCCGTCGGACATCCGGGCGTAGACCTTCACGTACGACTTCGCGACCGGCTGGCCCGTCGTCTGGTGCGTCACCTTGATCTGGCCGTAGTTCTCGATGACCTGCACCGCCAGCGAGTGCGAGTAGTACGCCTGGGCCTTGGTCTGGCCGGCGGCGATGATTTCCACCAGCACGTTCTTGTTGTGCAGCGCGGCTGGCAGCGGAATCGCCTTCGTCCCCTGGGTCTTGCCGGCGGCCGCCTCCAGCGTGATCTCGGCCGTCAGGTTCGGCTTGATCGAGCTGAACTGGCCGCTGAACTGCTGCACGAACGGGTT
>JAYTIB010000448.1:0-4681 GCA_043732205.1 Schlesneria sp.
TCATTTCCATCGGCTTCGGTAGCGCATCATGAAGTTGCGAGTTGGACATCTCAGCATCGTCGGCAAACGCGACAACAACGAAGACGCGTACTACGTCGACCCACAGCAACGGTTCTTCCTTGTCGCCGACGGCATGGGCGGCCAGTCGGCTGGGGAACGCGCCAGTGCTCTGGCGATGGAGATCGTGCCGCAAAAGCTGCAACTGCTGGACTTCACCCGGGCCGGCGGCGATCAGGCCGTCAAAGCGATTGACGAGGCCGTTTCCCAGGCGAACTTCGAGATCATGGCGCTGGGCGAAGTGGATTCGAAGCTGAAGAACATGGGCACGACGATCACCTTCCTGGTGCAGGCCGCCGGGATGATGTTCGCCGGCGGCGTGGGCGACAGCCGTGTCTATCTCCTGCGAAAAGGCAAGCTGGAGACGTTGACGACGGATCACTCGCTGACCCAGGCCCTGCTCGATGCCGGCACGCTGACTCCCGAGGAAGCGGTCAATCACCGCTACAAGAACGTCCTCTACCGGTATCTCGGCTGCAAGGAGGGGGGACAGGGAACCAACCCAAGGCAATTGAAGCCCGAGGTGGGTGACCGGTTCCTGCTCTGCTCAGACGGTGTGACGGGGGGCGCGGACGATGCTACCCTGGCCAAACTGATGGCCGAAGGGAACGATCCGCAACAGATCGCCGAGGCGATCGTTCAGGCGGCGACCGACGGCGGCTCGAAAGACAACATCACCGGCGTGGTGGTCTTCGTCGAAGCGTAGCCGTCAGTTGACTAACCCGTAGCACAGACGCCTCGTCCGTGATTTTTCAGTGGGGTTCGCTCGGACGAGGCGTCCAAGCTACGTTTTTCAACAGGCCGTTGGTCTGCCCGGCCGGCGAATCGCTTGGCGGCGGAATCACCGCACCTCAGATCCTTCCGCATGCGCGGCGCACTTCCTTCGTCCGGAACCGGAATTTGTGGACCCGAGGCGTGCATCTTCTCGCAGTCTCGTGCCATAATCTTTTGACTGGGTGGTCTGGGCTGACTATTTGGGTTCGCCATTCCTCTTCGATCCCATTCTGTAGGAACAATCCGTATGAAGCACACCAATTGCCGAGTTGTCGTTTGCCGAGTTGTTGTTTGGACCTTGCTGTTTGCTGTCACCTGCTCTTCCGCGGTGAATGCCCAGCCAGCCGCCGCCCCCGCCACGCCGTCGAAGTTTGAGCAGCTCACCACGGGGACGAAGAAGGTTGAGGGACTGTGGACCGCTTACTTCAAGGACCAGCAGATTCTGGTGGACCTGAAGCAGGCTCAGATGGGACAGGATTACCTGATGCTCAGTTCGATCGCCCGCGGCGTCAGCCAGGGTCTGGTCATCGGCGGCATCATGTGGGGCGACGAAGTGTTGTGGTCGTTCCGCAAGGTGGGAGACAAGATCCACGTGCTGCGGCGCAACGTGAAGTTCAAGGCGAAACCGGGTTCTCCGGAAGCGGCCGCGGTCAAGGTGGCTTACGGCGACAGCGTGATGTACGCCCTGCCCGTCCTGACGGAGACCAACGGCGGTTATCTGGTCGACATGACGCGCATCTTCCTGAGCGATGACGAGATGATTGGCCGGATGCTGGGAGCCACTTTCGTCGCCGACCGGAGCACCGTCGGCAACATCAAGGCGTTCAAGTCCAACATCGAATTCGACGTCAACGCCGTCTACTCGAGCCAGGGTGAATCGGACAGTGTTCCCGACTCGCGCGGCATGCCGGTGACGGTGCATTACAGCGTCAGCCAGTTGCCCAGCACCGGCTACAAGCCGCGCAAGGCGGACGATCGCGTCGGTTACTTCCTGACGGTGACGAAGGACTTCACGGACATCAGCGACGATCAGAACTTTGTGCGCTACATCAACCGCTGGGATCTGCAGAAACTCGACCCGGCCGCGAAGCTGTCGCCGCCGAAGAATCCGATCATCTTCCACATGGAAAAGTCGGTCCCGGTGAACCTGCGGCCCATCATCCGGGCGGGGATTGAAGAATGGAACAAGGCGTTTGAAAAACTCGGCTTTGACAATGCGATCGAAGCCCGCCAGCAGCGCGACGACGACACGTGGGATCCCGAGGACGTGAACTACAACACGTTCCGCTGGATCACCGCCGAAGTCGGTTTCGCGATGGGGCCGTCACGAACCAATCCGCTGACCGGCCAAATCCTCGATGCGGACATCATTTTCGATGCCAGCTTCCTGCGGCATTGGAAACAGGAATACGAGAACTTCACGCCGACGGCGGTTGCCAATCTCTTCGGAGATTCCACGCTCGCGCCGACCGACACGATTCCACTCTTGGCGGGAACGCGCGGTCGTCACTCCGATTGCCAGTTGTCGATTGGAATGCAGCACCAGATGGGGTTCGCCGCCGCCGCGTTCATGGCACAGGGTTTGACCGCGAAGCGCGGAGAGTTGCCCGAAGAGTTCCTGCATCAGGCGTTGAAGGAAGTCGTGATGCACGAAGTCGGACACACGCTCGGTCTGCGGCACAACTTCAAGGCGAGTGCGTGGAAGACGCTGGCCGAGATCGAGGACGCCGCCAAGGCGAACGAACCGACGGTCGGCAGCGTCATGGATTACACACCGGTGAACATCAATCCCGCCGGTGCCAAGCAGAGCGCGTACTATCCAACGACGATCGGCCCCTATGACCATTGGGCGATCGAGTACGGGTACAAGGTGATCGCTGGCGACGAAAACGCGGAACTCGCCAAGATCGCCTCCCGCAGTGGCGACCCCGGTCTCGATTACTCGACGGATGAAGACACGGAGTCCGGTGATCCCGACCCGCTCTCGAACCGCTTCGACCTGGGCAAGGATCCGGTGACTTATGCGCAACGGCAGATTGCCGCGGTGAACAGCCTGATTCCCAAGATTCTGGAACGGTCCGTGGAAAGCGGTGAAGGCTATCAGCGCGCGCGACAGGCGTTCGGGCTGTTGTTTGGCGAGTACTACCGGTCGGCACTGTTTGTGTCGCGACTGCCTGGCGGTGTCGTTGTGAATCGCGATCACAAGGGAGACAACCAGGCCCGTCCGCCGTTCAAGATCGTTGAAGCGGCGCACCAGCGTGCCGCGATGAAGTTGCTGGCGGAGACGACACTGACCGCACCAAAGTACGATCCGCAGTTGTTGAATTCACTGGCCGCCACTCGCTGGCGGCACTGGGGTGTCACCGAGGCATCTCGGGTGGACTATCCGATCCACGAAAACGTGGGCAAGATGCAAAACCGGATCCTCTCGCAGTTGCTGAGTCCGTTGACTCTGACCCGCCTGCAGGATGGCGAGGTCAAGGTGGCGGCGAACGAGGATGCCTACACGCTGGCCGAGCACCTGAAATTGTTGACCGACGCGGTCTTCACGGAACTGAACGCGCCGCCAGCCGGAGAGTTCAACAACCGGAACCAGTATATCTCCAGCTATCGCCGAAATCTGCAGCGCACGGCGCTCAAGCAGCTCTCGTCGATCGTCACCACCGGACAGGGATACCCCGAGGACGCCCGCGTGCTGCTGCGGATGCACCTGACGGACTTGGTTCAGAAGATAGACGCGGCACTCGCCAAGGGCGACTTGAAGCTCGACGACTACACGAAGGCGCATCTGCTGGACACGAAGCAACGGATGAAGCAGGTGCTCGAAGCACAGCTCACAGTGCCAGGAATCAACTGAGATTTCTCCGCAGTCTGATTCGCCAATCTCTCCGCCCCCCGACGGTCTCGTCGGGGGGCGGTTCCGTTTCGGGTGTGCATCTCAATTCTGGGTGAAATCGAATGAACGGGTTGTTGTCGAGTCTGAAGGAGTAAGGCGAGCGGCAGAAGAATGTTTATCCCCCTACAAGCACGACGCGCAAGCGAGTGTGCCTGAAAACTCACTCGCTTGCGCGTCGTGCTTGTATGCCGATTCCTGCTGCGGTGCCAAGAGCCGCCGCGACTTCGACAGACTTGGATGAACCGCCTTTCGGATTCCACCCAGAATCATGACGCACACCCGAATTCGCCGAGTCCGGGTCGAACGCTGGAGTCTCACGGCGGCATCCGAGTAGACTGTTCCGCGACTCGCCCTCATCCCCGCGCCATCCTCCCCGTTGCGACTCCCCAGAGGTTCCGATGCGTAAACATTCTCGGTCGATGCTACTCGGTCTGACCGCTCTGTTCATCGTCGTCGGAGCGGTCGTTGTCTCGCGACCAGACGGAGCGGCCACTGTTGCGGCCGACACCTTGAAGGCCGCCGGGCCGCTAAAGTGGTATCGCGGCAACCTGCACACGCACTCCCATTGGAGCGACGGCGACGACTACCTCGAAATGATCGCCCTCTGGTACCGCGATCACCAGTACGACTTCCTCTGCTTCACCGACCACAACACGCTGGCCGACCGCGAACACTGGGTCGAGGTCGACAAGACCAAGGGGGGCCGCAAGGCATACGACAAGTTGAAGGCGAAGTTTCCCGAAGGCTGGACCGACGAGCGGACCAAGGACGACAAGTTGGAAGTCCGGCTGAAACGGTTTGACGAAGTCGTCGCCAAGGTCGGCGATCCGGGAAAGTTCCTGCTGATCCAAGGGGAAGAGATCTCGGACAAGTTCGGCAAGCAGCCGATCCACCTGAACGCCCACAACATCCGCGACGTGCTGCCACCCCGCGGCGGCGAGAGCGTCTACGAAG
>JAYTIB010000449.1:0-11988 GCA_043732205.1 Schlesneria sp.
AGCGTGTGAATCTTTCAAGTTCAATGGCGGTCCAGCACAAGATGTCGCGTTGGCTTTAGCCGACGCGGTACGACATCTAGCGTGGGTTGAAACCCACGCCACAAACATTCACAAGCTCTGAGTGCTGAGCCTGCACGGCCGACAACGCTAACAGCATGACCGGAAACTGAACTCCGAGTGGCTGTATTGTCCGGGGACCGGCAATCGATTGCAGTCGCCAACGCTCACAAAAATGCCGCAGGGATTTCATGGAATCCTTATCCGTCTCGGCCATTTGCAGAAATGAGGGGGGCTCGACTCCATTGGGTAGCGCGATCGGCTGAGGTGGAGGTTGCCGCGCCGAGATGATTTCCGAGGAATTCCGCTTCAGTCCTTCGAACTCATCCAGGAATAGCCGATGTGTGAACAGCCAGCCCAGGTAGCCTCGCCTTGGCTCGTTCACAACGTGCAGGCGCCGGGCAGCCTGCGTGGAGAAGATCTTGATGCGGTCATTGGTCCATCCCAAGGAACGAAAGTACCCCGCCATCGTTGGATCTTGCGGACTCACGGCCGGGGCCGGGCGCAGCAGCGAATCCGCAAACGGAATTCCATCACGGAAACCGACACATCCACCGTTGCTTTCGACAACCGCAGCGAGTTGCAGATCCAGTTCCAGAAGTTCAGGGTCAAGTTGAATGCGTCCCAATTCACGGAACAGCGCCTCCCACAGGTTCATCGGCAGTGTGTAAAACCATTTCGCTTGGATCAGAGAATGTCGCCGCAAATCGTCAGGCACCGCGGCGAGTCGCACATTTTCCATCAGGACGCGAGTTGATGCGGCATTGGGAAAAGGTGTTTGCGGTGATTTATTCTTGCGTGGCATGACAGGTCCGACACGAGCAGGGATTCGATTGCGGGCAGGCTAATGGCTATACGCACTCTCATATATTATTGACGCGTTTTTGCCCGAAGTTTAGTGATCGAGCGTAATTGTTCACGGGTTGTGTGCGGCCAATGAGTTCCAGAAGGCCAATCACGTTCCGATCGCCGTACTGAATCATGACCAGCAGACTCGTGTGTTCGAAGCCACCGTGCCGCCCGACGACACCGAGCGACTTTCCATCGCAGGTTCAAAAGCCCCCGATAGCAAGCCAGGACGACGCACTGGTGGATCTATCGCGAAGCTGAGGCCAGATGCTCGATTCGCTCCACATCTTCCGACTCCAGGCGGAAATCGAAGACATCGAGATCTGCTCGCATGTGATCGCCATCGGTGGTCCCGGTTAGAGGTAGAATTCCGACGTCCAGCGCGAACCGGAAGATGATCTGGCTGACGGTCCGACCGTGGCGTTCGGCGATTCGGGCCAATTCTGGACGAGCCATCACGTCGCGGTTGGCGGTCAACAACGAGAAGCCCTGGTAAATCAAATCGTTGGCGGCACAGTACTCCCGGATGCGGCGATCCCAGCTCCGGACGGCATAACACCGGTTTTGGACGAAGCGGGGTCGGACACGCGCCTCATGACACAGGGACCGGAGTTGTTCGAGGGTCACGTTGCTGACACCGAGCAGGCGTGCCCGACCGCCATCGTGAATGACTTCCATGGCACGCCAGGCCGCCCAATCGTCGGGAGCCAAACCGATTCGCTGAGTGGGTCCGTGCAGCAGATAGGAATCGATGAACTCGGTCCCCAAATGCTCGAGCGAACTGGCGAACGATTGCTCCACCTGGGTTGGGATGGAGGCGGAGGGATCGTAAGGCAGCCGATGATCCTGCCCGCTCTGGAAGGTGAACTTCGTTTGCAGGAACAGATCATCACGGACCACCAAGCCGCTCTCGATGGCTGCCGCGATGGCCTGCCCGACAGCAGCCTCGTGGTAATGCCGCCGCTGGTTCGCGGTATCGATCCCACGAAAGCCCTGTTGCAGCGCCAACTCCGTCAGGCATCGCGTCTCGTTCTCCTTCCAAGCGGTCCCGTAAAGGAATCGGGGAACTCGAACACCTGCGATTTCCGTTTTCTGAAGCGGCATGTGACTTCCGGCTCTCAGGTCCATTCAGCGCGACTTGAGATAGGTAAGGAACGTATTGCGCACGATCATGGCGACCGTCCTGGGTGGTCGTATGGCCGGACTGCCGAGGTCGGGGATCAACCTCTCGCCTCGCACTTTTCTTCTAACGCTTCGACGGATGGATTCTCGTCGGCACGAGTTCGATTTGCCAACGGACGAGTTCAATTCAATCGTCCAAACCCCACTTTTGAAGTCGGCGACGCAAAACAGTGGTGGCATCCGGCGCTGCAATCCACAAACAGAAAATCAGTTGTGGCGAGATCTCGCCAGCAGGGTTTGTCGAGTGCTGTCATCCGAGAGCGCACCATAAACCTTGTTTGCGTGGTCAACTGCAAAACTCGGAGAACTGTCAGTCGAACAGTCCTTCCGACGTTCTCCTACGTAGCCGCTTCACTCATCATTGGAAACCTTGTGGCTCTGAGACTCCCGTCGTAAGAAGGTCAGTTTTGGACATCCACTCAAGGGTTCATGTCGTTTCTCGGAGCCAACGGACGAGCGTTGGTTGAATCGGTTAGAATGCTTGGCGACGAGTCAAGTTATTAGGCATCCGCGGAACGAGCGAGCATGGTTGAGCATCCATCGCGGGACATTCTTCGCCAGTATGTGCAGGGGGAACTGGCACCACAGGTGAAAGTCGCGGTTCAGTCGCATGTGCAGCAGTGCCCTGACGTTTGTCAGCCGCTAGTGGTCGAACAACTTTCATTTGCCCCGTAGCATGGACGCCTCGTCCGTGCGGAACGTTCGATACCGATGGACGCACGGACGAGGCGTCCGTGCTACAGCAACCCGGCAAATCCAAGTTGTTCGACCACTAGTCGATGAGTTGCTGGGACCAACTGGCAGTCGTAAACCGGTCGATGCGCCCGAATTGGCCGGTGCATCCGAATTGGAAGAAGGTCGCGAACGATCAGCGGCACATTCACACCCATGATGAGGCGCTTTTCTCGCTGGCTGTCGCGACTACGAGACTAACGGGACGCTCCTCGCCACCGGCAGCCGGGATCGGACCATCCACTTGTGGCGGCCAGAGACGGGTGAAGTGGTCCGCACGCTGGAAGGCCACGCGATTCCTGTCACGGGCCTGGCTTTCAGCCCGGATGGCCGGCATTTGGCGGTGTTGTCCGTGGAGGAACGACACCGCATCTGGGATCTCGAATTGCGCAGTGTGGCTGTGGATGTGCCGGTCGCGCGAATGGGAACGACCATCGCATGCAACCACAACGGGACGCGCATTGCGGTGGGCGGCATTGATGGCACCGTGACGCTCTGGGACAGCCGCACCGGATTCCCAGTGCTGTCCGTCAACTTCGACGGAGAACCGGTCAACTCGCTCGCCTTCAGCCCCGACGGCCACCGCCTCGTGATCGCCACCGGGACTCCCGGCGGCAAGGGGCACATTCGCCTTTGGAACGCGGGTCCGTGAGCACCACCATAGTTGCTCACCAATGCCTACAACAGATCTAGGATTCTTCAATAAGGAAAGCCAAGCAACGGTCGTTATCGCCAGTTATTCCTTGTTGCCCCGGTTGGCGGCCGGTAACTTGGGGACTCGTCGCCTTCCCTCTTTCTGCGTCATCCTGAGTGTGGGGCGATCAAAGCGAATCGCTTTGCTGAGCGACGATCGGTGTGTTTCTCGGCCACGGAACAACGAAACAGGCGGGGTCATTGTGAGTCCTGAAACATCCAAACACGTTGGCCTTGGACGACTGGTGCTTGATGGAACAGTGGCGGGTCTGCTCGTTGTGACTCTGGTGGGAGTCTATTCCTGGGATCGAACGTGGAACGAAATGCCCTTGGCGTCCGGGCTCGACTCTCCTCACTTATCGTCCGCGGCTTCCAATGCTCCCGCGCCGCCGGATGCGCCCGTCAAGAGTTCGACGGCGGACCCATCGGATGGGTCTGAAGCCAAGGAACAAGCAGCCAAGGAAGAAATGAAACCCGCGGAAGACGTTGCGGTCACCGGATCCAAGCCACCGGTGGCCGAAGTCCGCGCGCCGGGGCGTGACTTTGTGTCCCGCGCCAACATGCTGGAACGACTTCCGACAGCTCGCGAACCGGAGCCGCCCGCCATCGTCGCCCGGAAGGTTCTGACTCAAAAGAATTTGAACCAGTTTGGAAATCCTGAAGGAGAGGGTTTTGGCCTTGCGAAGGCCAACGAGTTTGCGGGTGCGAGGATGCTTGTGTGGAGCACTGAGCCCGAGGCGCATGAGAATGTTTTCACCGACGACAACCCGCTCTGGGCCGCGCTCAAGGATCTGGGCTTCGAAATCCAAATGAAGCGCACCCGATTCGAGCCGCGGTGGTTGGACGAGGCCGATCAATTGTGGGTCTTTTCGGGGAGATCCTCCGGCATGGATGCGGCGGCTTATGCAGCCGTAGTCGCGTTCGTCCAAGAGGGGAAAGGGTTGTATTTGGCAGCGGAGAATGCCCCGTATTTCGTCGAGGCTACGGAGTTGACCCGGCGACTTTATCAAACCAGTATTTCCGGAAACTATCAGGGAGGCAACATTATCGCGGTCCGTGGCCACGGCATCACACTCGAAGACTTCCGAAGATTGGGCAAGGACGCAGATCCGGAAGGGAAACAAGCTGCCCGTGATCAAGGCGGAAAATCCAATCCCCAGACGCGCGATTCGAAGTCCCGCATCGACATCATCAACCGTTCGACACATTACGCGGACGAACATCCGTTGCTGACCGACGTGAACTTCATCTTCGAAGGAATCACCGTCAGCCACATCGCCCCAACGACACGCTTGCAGACAGTGCTCACGGCATTCGATCGGCAAATACTGGCCGCCGTTTCGCTCGATCCCGGCCAGCGAGTCGTCGTGGATTGTGGATGGACACGTTATTTCTTCTCGCGCGAGGGTCGCTATGTCACCGACACCGCCGGGACGATTCGCTATGCGGAAAACATCGCAGCCTACCTGATGGGCAAAGACGACAAGGGCCAAGGCGGGGAGCAGTGGCAGGAGCGTAAGAAACGCCTCGAGAAGTACCGCGACGCAGTGTCCGACGATCTCGTGGCCGCGTTTCAGAATACCGACCCTGCGGAGAGATTGGCCGCCGTCACGATGGCGGCCCGCCGACGATTGAGTATCCCCGACGCATTGATCGAATTGGTGCGCGATGCCGAACCCGATGTGCGGAAGCAGGCGCGGACGGCACTGCGCGGTCTGGCTGGCGGCGGGGTTGATTATGGACCGTCGGAGAGAGCAACACAGGACGAATGGGAATTGTCCCACCAGCGCTGGACCGGTTGGCTGCGACGGAAAAAGATGCTCGCCAAGTTCGAGACTCTGGCACCCGATCTGGTCGTCGCGGCCATGAGTAGCAACGATCCCGAAGAACGTTGGGCGGCGATCAGCGCCGCACTGTCGCGCCGGCTGGATACTCCGGATTCGTTGATCGGATTGCTCGCCGATGCCGAGCCGGAGATTCGCCAGCTTGCGCGGCAGGCGCTGGCACAACTCGCCGGGAACGCCGATTTCGGCCCGCCCCCCAGCGCGGACCAGGCGGCAACGACCGCCGCAATCCTCGAATGGAAACGCTGGCGGGTGCTCAAGAAAGTTCCGGAAGTGCGCAACGCAAAGACCGAGGACTTGATCGCTGCCATGAAGGTCAACAGTGCGGAACATCGGTGGGCGGCGGTGATCGTTGTCCGCCAGAAAAAATTGCGACTGGGACAGAGTCTGATCAGCCTGCTCAACGATCCCGAACGGTCGATCCAGCAGGAAGCCCGGCTCGCGCTTGTCCAGCTTGCGAAAGGCGAGGACCACGGTCCGAACGACGCTGCCACGCCCGCGCAAGTTGCCGAATCCGTCCAGCAATGGACCAAGTGGTGGCAACGCGAATCGGAAAACACGGCCGCCCAGAAACTGGTTCTCGCCAGGCAGCTCCTCAAGAACAACCCCGAAGCGGCTCGACAGCGACTCAGTGAAATCGTTGAGCAATTCCCCGGCACCGCAGCGGCCAAAGAAGCAAAGGTCTTGTTGATCCGGCAATAGTGCATCCACCGCGAACGCTGTGATTCTTTGGCGTCCGGCGCGTTTCCCGATACCGAACCAGCCAGCCAATGGACTTTAGATCGGCTTGGGGCCGTTCGACAATTAACTGTCGCATTGTCGCTGATCGCTCCGCGATCAGAACGTTGGATCGCGGAGCGATCCACGACAATAATTTCCCAAACGGTCCTTGGTCTGCCCTTGATGCCGGTTCGACTAGATCTCAACTAGAGTCCCCAATAGGCCCTGCATCCCATGGACGATTCCCGTCAGACAACCAGACTGCCAAAGATTCAGAAGCTTGTGGACATCGGATTCGCTGTTGGACTGCTGGTCTCCGTGTTCGCAGTTGTCCTCATCGACCGAAGCACACCGACCAGCGTTGATCTCGTGTTCATCCTGGACCAACGCCCCGCCATGCGGGACATCATCGCCGGAATGAAGGCGAACTGCATTGAAAAGGCTGAAGCACTCAAGGCGGCGGGTGTGGACTGCCGTTTTGCGGTGATTCCCTTCGGAAAAAAGCGGTTCCGTGTTCCGACTGTTGCAATGACCGGTGATCTGCGGGAATTCAAACAACGGCTCTCGGCGTCGCCGGTTGCCGGGGGAGCGGAAGCCGCGGCAGCATCGGCGACCGAAGCGATTGAGCAAGCCTTGAAGTTGGAATTTCGCGAAGGAGCCCAAGTTCTGTTCTTTGTGATTTCCAAGGTGCCATCCGAAGACGCCACAGACATCGCCACGGTGGCCAGTCGGATGCACGAACGTGGAATCACGGCCATCATCCAAGCCGATGCCGCTGAAAAGGACCGTTGCCAGCCGCTGTATGAAAGCGGACGTTTCTTTTCGATGGAAGGGGACGATCTGACAGTGGCCGTGGCCTCCGATAAGAGCCGAAGAAAAAGTTCGCGGGCGGCCAGTCTGATTGCCACGCTGGTGACCGACAAACGTGCCGGAGCGTCGCAACTGGCGACAGTCAAGGGCATCTATGGTGCGCGGACCGACCCGAATCGTCGAAACATCATCGGCAGCCTGGGGGGAACGGTCGAATCGGAGAATGCCGTCCAAGCGGGACTGGAGTGGCTCGCGCGGCACCAGGCAGAGGATGGGAGTTGGTCCGACGAAAGGAAGTGTGAATCGGAGCAGCCGTGTCAACACTTGAAACTCGGAGCCACCCGAGCGGAAACAGGACTTGCGGTGTTGGCATTTCAGGCGGGAGGCCATTATTACTTCAACGATCAGGAGTACTCCGCGAATGTGAAACGCGGTCTCGACTGGCTGGTCGAGCAACAACGAGAGGATGGATGCCTGTTTGGTCCACAGCACACCTGGTATGAGCACGGCATTGCCACCTTTGCCCTGGCAGAGGCATGCGCGGTCGCGCTGGCCAACGAAAAGACGCCTGATGAACGCTATCTGAACGCGGCCCGGCGCGCGGTCAAGTTCATCGAACATCATCAGTACGGCGCAGGCGGCTGGCAGTACGCCCTCGACAGCCAAGGGGCTGGTGACGCGTCCGTCAGTGGCTGGCAGGTGCTCGCACTCAAGTCCGCAATGGAGGCGAAGATCGACGTCTCGGCCGATACGATCGAACGGGTCACGCAGTTTTACGAGAACTGCAGCATCCCGGAAACCGGGCAAACCCGTTATCAGCCCCACGGAGGATCAACCGATCTCACAACGGCAGTTGGTTTGACCGTCCAAGAGTTCATCGTCAAGAAGCCCAAATCTCCGCAAGCGGTCAAGGCTGTTGAGTACCTGAGACGGCGTGCGACTCAGGGGATCGGCCAGTCCGGCGATTTCTACACGCTTTACAACGGCATGCTGGCCATGTTTCTGGCGCGGGGCGATGCGTGGAATGAATGGAATCACGAAGTCCGCGATGCCATCGTGAAACGACAGGCCAAGACTGGCTGTGCCCGTGGAAGTTGGAATCACTCCTACAACCGCACCTTGGACACTGCCTGGGCCGTGCTCACACTGGAAGTCTATTACCGCTATGCGGAGCAATAACGTCTTGTCACTTCTTATTGCGGCCGATCAGATGTTGGACACCTGGCCGAACGATTTGAATCCGTACAGACGATTCAATCGGAATTCTGAGAACGACCGGCGGTTCGAAGCCAACATTCGTGGCGAGATCAAACAAGAAGGATTTGTGTTTGGCCGACTGACTGCATATATCTGGAGCCGCGAATTTTGCCCTGCAAGTCGTCCCAAAGAGTTTACGGAGCGCATCATGCAATCGACTCGTTCGTATCGAGTAAGTCTGCTAGCCGCAGTCGCGGTGCTGTTGGCCGCACAGCAGGGTTTGGCGCAGGCCGTCCCAACCGAGGACATGGAATCACGCCTTCGTGAAGTGGTTGTCAACGCGGTCATGTCGGAACCGGCGTTGCGTGGTGTCTGGGTTGTGGTCCTACCAAAAACGGAAAAAGGATTTGAACTCGACCTTCGCGTTGACAGTCAGCCGCAAGTCGAGAAGTCGCAACTCGAAGAAATGAAACGAGTCGTCAAGTCCGTCGTCAAGGCTGTTCCATTCAAGCTGAAGGTCGTTGACCGGTTGCCGTTCAGGCAGTTCGTGAAAGAGTTACAGCTTGACATCGAACTAAGCGCGGAACTTGCTGGAACCGCGGTTGAAGATGCCTATTACACCGCGGAATCTGGCAGCGACAATGTCGTTGTGGTCCTCATGGGACGCGTGCTCAACGATGCCCAACGCGAGCCGTTGGTCGAACTGAGTAATCAAAGAATCAAGAAACTCTTCGCAGGTGCCAACAGCGAGATTCCGTTGACCAAGACCAATACGGAAGGTGGTGACGGCGTGGTGAAGGACGGCGTGGTTGTGATCACTCCGTCCAACGCAGTCGCACAATTGTGCTTTGGCCTGGGAATGCAAAAGTTTACGCATGGGCATTACGCGGAAGCGTATCAAACCTTCACCACCGCGCACTTGGATGCTCCAAGAAGAACTGACATTCAGTATTGGCGCGTGGTCAGCCTGATCGGGTGTGGACGGGACCCAGACGCGCGGCGGTTGTTGGAGGGGCTGGTGAAGGTCGGGCGGCAGTCGGGGAACGTACCGAAGGAAGCGTTCGTGTTTAAGTCGCTTGAGCAGGTCCAAGGTCCGCTGCGGTGGAAGCTGATTGCACTTGAGAATTCTCTGTTCTGCAAGAATTGTGATTAGCCCGCGGGAACGCATTGACGAAGCTCCCTCCCGTTTTTCGTCATTGAGGTGGGATTGAATCTTGCCCGGCAGGTTGGTGGTCGGGATCCGTTCGGACATTTCGTACCGGGCAATGCCCACGTCAATCTGCGATCTCGAAAGTCTTTCCGCCCGGGCCTCCACGCTCAGTCCGCCACCGAGTGGTTATACGAAGCGATGGGGCCGTCGCTCGTTGTGGATGCCCGCCCCGACCGCGCAACGGCTGACGTCAATAGCCTCCCGGCAACGAACTGCTCGTGGTGATCCGCCATCGACGCCGCGACGTGCGGACGGTGACGAGGGCCGACGACTACCGGTCGAACGCTTGTCCCGACACCCCGCTCGCCGAGTATGTGCGCCGCGACGGCCAAACGCCGCATCATTGAGTGTCAGCACCGTTTCACGAGCGATGCGGCTCTAACCAAGTGCGACCCGTGCAACTGGTGGTGCCGGTCGCGCCAACGAGTGCCATCGCCGATCGCGATGTGGTTCCGAGTGACGAACTCCACGCAGCGTCAAATCGCGGAGCCGCATGAGAGTTTTGATTGCGCTGGGAGAGAGTGAGAGCGTCGGATCTGCCTGTGTCTCGAATACCAGACGTCACTTATGCGGTTCGACATTGGTGTTCACTCCGTTCGGTTGGCAATCATAAAGACGGGTGGAGTATTCTTCGATGATTCAACGTCATCGGTATGATTGTTTTTTCAACGCCGGGCCGGTAGGTTCCACTGCACAATTGAGCCGTACCTTAATAGGTATCTTGCGATGACTGCTGAGCGATCGGGCCACGCCATCAAGTCACTTCACCGGGGAATCCGCGCGGGACGGGCGCGGTTTCCGCACACGGTGGTGCTCTGCGTCTTGGGTGCGCTGCAGTTCTTTTCAACCGATTGCTTCGCTGATGGCAAAGATCATGGCGGCTCGGTCTATGCGACGGCGGTTGAACAGCGGGCGAAGCTCGCGGCGGACATCGAGGTGTTGCGGGCGGAACAAGCGGTCTTGTTGGCAGAAGATCGGTCAGCCGGGGCGCTGTTCCAAGATCTGTCCCGCATGGACAATCCGCAGTTGCGCGAACGATTGATCGGCTTGCTTGACGCCAACTTCGCGACAGTTCCGCGCGCGGTGAATGCGGTAATCGGGATCGCGGCGACAACGGAGGACTTGCAACGTGATCTGGCCGGCACCCGCGATCGGTTGATCACGAACCGGAAACTGCTGCTCGAAGTCAGTGCCCAACGGCAGTTTGCAGGGCAACTTGCCGCTCTGTTCAATGTCGGGAACAAATGGCTGTGGCTGGGCGGAGTCGTGGCGTTCGGGACGCTGCTGTCGCTCATCCTGCATGATCGCCGGCACGGACTGCGTCGGTTGTTATGGGTGCGGCGGACACGTGCCGTGGCGTTTGTCTTGCTTGGAATCGCGGTGTTTGCCGTCCCGCTATTGCCGACTGTTCTGACGTTTGCACTGGGAGATCAGACCTACGAGGCCCTGTTGGCGCTCACTTCACGAAGCACCGCGGATGAGTTGGGCGAAGATCCTGCGGCGCAATTGAAGGCCGTCCAGGCAGAGGTCACGACACTGGAGGAAACGCGGAAGCAACTGATGACCGAGCGTCAGAAGCTGGTGGCAAAGCGACGGCAGCGCCTGGAAGAGGTGTTTGGCAATCAGGCGACGTTGGCGACCGATTGGACAAGACTGCGTGACGATGTCCTGAAGTCGAATGCAGCATTGCTGGCCCGCCAGGAGATGTCGGCTGCGCTCCAAAAAGACCTCGGACAGGTGGAACTTCTGGAAGGGATGCTGGCGAAAGAAAAAGAGGGCGTTGAGTCGAACACACGTACGCAACGTCTGGCGGGTGCTGGCCTCGGCGTGGTGCTTCTCGGCGTTGTCCTGTCTGGTGGCTTGGCGTTTCAGCGGTCCATCCAAAAACGCGAAAAGAAGATTGAGGCCACGTGTCCGCGCTGCTTGTCTGTGGGAATGCTGGTGACGGACTCCGCACCGGTGGGTACTCCAGCCGGCATGTCAGCGGATCTGAATGAGTCGCGTTGCACAAGTGTCTTGACCGAAAGCCCCTATGAGGAATGCGGCTTTTCATTTCGCTCGCAATACCGCAGTCGGGTCAAGATCAGCTTTCCCACGCTGGGAATCTCCAATTCGGGCAAGACCCATTGGATGGCGATGATTTATCAACAAATCAATCAGGGGGCAGCGCCTGAAGGGGTCCATCTTGAGCGCATCCAATCCAGCGGCTCGACCAGATTTGACTCGCTCGTGAGAGACATCCTGCAAGCGCGGGTTGGAATGAGTGCCACGCGTCAGGGCCTTCCCGAGCCACTGATTTTTGGGTTCCGTGATCGCGACCGGCTGTCCTTCGGTGGGACCGACGTCGTCGTCAACATGTTCGACTTCGCGGGAACCGTCAGCATGAATGTGGGACTTCACGATTCAATTCGAGTTCGCCAATTGAATTCGGAAGGATTCTTGTTCTTTCTCGATCCAACGAAACCAAGTGACACTCAAGTGGAAGCCCTGCTGAAGTTTCGCGAAGAAGTCAAGCTTGTCAAAAAATTGGGAGCAGGGCGTCAATTGCACACGCCGGTCGCCCTGTGTGTGTCCAAGATCGACATGACCGTCTGCCAGCCCTTTGCGCAAGGCGGCGATGTCATGCAATCGTTCTTTCAGGGACTGGATGAGATTGACCGGCGAACCACTCCGATGAGCCTGACCCGGATCAGA
>JAYTIB010000450.1:0-4678 GCA_043732205.1 Schlesneria sp.
CCGGCGAAACCGGCGGCCTCTGGCGGCAAGAGTCCGCTCGATGCGATCCGCGCCCAGCAGGCCGCCAAGTCAGCCCCTGCCGCGCCGGCTGCCGGGGGAGCGAAACCATCTCCGCTGGACATGATTCGGAAACAGCAGGCCGCCAAGGCCAAAGCGGAAGCGGGTGCCGACGCGTCGCCTCCGGTGGAAGCCGCTCCGGTTCCAGCGCCTGTTGCAGCAGCTCCAGAACCCACACCAGCTCCCGCACCGAAGCCAGCACTCCCGACAACCGGACCCGATGGCAAACCGCTCAGCAAGCTCGATCTGATCCGAATGCAGGGCGCGAAAAAGTCATGAGGCCGCTCCGCAGTGGGAGGCAATGTGAGTCGGCCACCATCAGGTCTGCACTCCCCGGCAGGTCTGTTTTTACGATGACGGCAGCCTGCGGCGTGTCGCAAGTTGCGTGTCCCCGCCAACTGTGTCGATGATCGTTCGCACGGCGTGCCAGATTCCCGGTAACACGCGGGATGCCGATCACAACCCAAGGAATTCGACATGCGCATTGCTTATCTGGACTGTGCCTCGGGAATCAGCGGTGACATGACGGTCGCCGCCCTGATCGATGCGGGGGTCGATGCCGCCGCGATCCGCGCGGGAATCGAGTCCCTCAACCTGCCGGGCGTGACGATCCACTTGGACGAAGTCATGCGCGGCGGCTTCCGCGCCAAGCATTTCCGTGTGGAGCACCCCGAACAGCACGCACATCGCCACCTGTCCGACATCCAGCGGATCATCAACAAGTCCGACGGACTGACCGACAATCAGCGCGACTTGGCACTGCGGATCTTCGGCGCGGTGGCGCAGGCCGAGGCGACCGTCCACGGCACCACGATCGAGAAGATTCACTTTCACGAAGTCGGCGCGATCGATTCGATCGTGGACATCACCGCCGCCGCCATCGGATTCGACCTGCTGGGGGTCGATGAAGTTGTCTGCAGTCCGGTCCCCACGGGGCGCGGACAGGTTCGCATCGCCCACGGTGTCTGCACGGTCCCCACGCCGGGCACCGCCGAACTGCTCAAGGGTGTGCCGCTGGCCGATGTCCCCGTCGACGCGGAACTGACCACGCCCACGGGGGCCGCCATCGTCAAGACCGTCGTCGACCGGTTCGCGGACAGCCTGCCCGAAATGACCGTCGACACGATCGGCTACGGCGCGGGGACGCGCGACTTCGACGACCGCGCGAACATGCTGCGACTGGTGATCGGCGAATCACGGGCCGCCGCGGGAACGACGGACAGCGTGATGCTGCTCGAAACCAATCTCGACGATGCCACGGGTGAAGTCATCGGCTACACCAAGCGGGCGTTGTTGGCGGCGGGTGCGCTCGACGTCTACACCACCACCATTCAAATGAAGAAGGATCGCCCCGGCGTGATCCTGAGCGTCCTCTGCAACCCCGACGATGTCGCCGCGCTGGAAACGATTCTGTTCAACGAAACCAGCACCTTCGGCATCCGTCGGCAACTGGTTCAGCGGTCCGTCCGCCAGCGGATGGCTTACACCGTCGAAACGGACTTCGGCCCGATCAAGGGGAAACTCGGTTGGCGGCCTGATGAACCGGCCATCTTCACCCCCGAATACGAAGACTGCGCCGAGATCGCGAAGGCTCACGACGTGCCGCTGCAAGACGTGTACATGGCCGCCAAGGTCGAGTTCCTGCTGCAAGACCATGACGACGAGGACGACGAGGACGGTGACCACGATCACGACGGTGACCACGATCACGACGGTGATCACGATCACGACGGTGATCACGACCACGATCATGACCACGACCATGATTGCGGACATGACCACGATCATGATCATGATCACGACTGCGGGCACGACCACGATCACGGCTGAGTGCCGCGGGGTCGGCCTTTTCAAATCTCAGATTTCAGATTTGAGACTGCCGGCGATGGACGATGGACCGTAGACGTCCCCCCACGCAACACTGTACGGGGCCGTCCACACTCCACACTCACCACTCCGCATCTCAGCCCCAGAGTTCCGCCAGTTTTTCGTGCGGTATCAGCGGCAGGTCGGTCTTGCTGATCGTGACCGTCAGCGGCGCGACGCTGGTGCCGCACCAGTCCAGCAGCGTGGCGGTGAGTTCACCCGGAGAGACCGGGCGATCGATGGGCTGTGAAGCCGAGGCATCGCTGGCCCCGATCACAGCGCCGCCGGTCACGCGACCGCCGGCCACCATTGCGGACCAGCATTCGGTCCAGTGGTCGCGGCCCATTCGCTCGTTCACCCGCGGTGTTCGACCGAACTCGCCAGTGGCGATCACGAGTGTGTCGTCCAGCAATTCGCGCTGGGTCAGATCGTCGATCAATCCGGACACGGCCCGATCGAACTCGGGACAGAGCCGGCTTTGATAATCGTGCAGCGTCGCGGGGCCGCAATGGGAATCACCGTGGCAATCCCAGGTGACCCGTTGATGCAGGGAATCGAACAGGTTGACCGTGACGCAGCGCGTCCCCCGCTCGATCAATTGGCGCGACTTCAGCAACAGGCGGCCGAAGTCGCTGTCGCCGTACAGTCGGCGGATCGATTCCGGTTCACCGTCGATCTCAGAGGCAACCACGCCGGGTTCCCATTCGCTCCCGAGCAATCCCGCCTCCTGTCCGCGGTACGAGTTCACGCCCGTCCCGTTCAACAGGGCGGGGATGATGCTGGAGCAGTGAACTCCGCTGCGCGACGGCGACTGGCTGGCGACTACGCTGCCCCAATGAGGGAACTTCAAATCGCCGATGGCCAGCCGGCCGGTTTGCAGCAGTTGCTGGCCCGTTTCGTGAATCGGGGCCGCGTCGTGATTCAACGAGCGGATGACCGCCAGGCGATTGGCGCGTTGAGCCAGCATCGGCAGCATCTCGCTAAACCGGAGGCCGGGGACGGCGGTTTCGATCGATTTGAACGGACCACGGATCGACGAAGCGGCGTCGGGCTTGGGATCGAAGGTCTCCAGTTGGCTGGGTCCGCCGGTCATCACGATCAGGATGGCCCGGCGATGGGCAAACGCGGCGGCGGCACGCACGAGCGCCGACTGCGACAGACCCATGACGCTCAAGCCACCGACGCGAAGAAAATCGCGACGCGACACTCCATCCTCCCGCTCCAGACTTGCCTCGGCACCGGACATCTCGCCGTCCTTATTCCGCCATCCCACGCTCCAGAATGCCATGACTTTACCGCCGCTCCGACGAGAAGGGAATCCGATGCGTCCGAGACCATCCCAAGACCGAACTCGCGCGCGGAATCGAGATCCCGATTCGAAGTTGGAATGCCCGCTGCCCGCTCCAGCAACATCGACCACCGCACGGACGCTCAACATGGCTGTTCGCGCCCCGTCGGGGACGGGGCGCGGTGGCTGGGTTTCTGCTCCGGTTCCGCTTATTCTGCCGACTGGGTAAATGATGCCGATGAGTGAGTTCTTGCCGCTCAAATGTTCGGGAGAGCGACGGCGGACCACCGGGATTGAGGATGACGTAATGATTCTGGATCTGTTCAAACTGGACGGTCGCGTGGCTCTCGTGACCGGAGCCAGCCGGGGACTCGGTCAGTCGATGGCCCTCGGTCTGGCGGAGGCCGGAGCCGACATTGTCGCCGTCAGCAGTTCCGGCGGCTGCGAAGAGATCGAGTCGCTGGTGCGCGAAACAGGACGCCGCTTCTGGCAGGTCCGGTGCGATCTCAGCCAGCCCGCTGACCGCGTCGGCCTGATTGACCGCGTCCTCGAACAGACCGGGCGTCTGGACATCCTCGTCAACAACGCCGGTATCTCGCACCGGCATCCTCCTGAAGAGTACCCGATGTCCGAGTGGCATCAGCTCATGGAGGTTCATCTGCACGCTTCGTTCGACCTGTCCCAGCAGGCGGCCGGGCACATGCTGAACCGCGGCCGGGGCAAGATCATCAACATCGGGTCGGTCATGTCGTACGAGGGGGGATTGAACATCCCCGCCTACGCCGCCGCGAAACACGCCCTGGCCGGTCTGACCAAATCCCTGGCCAATTCGTGGGGCAAACGGGGCATCAATGTGAACTGCATCTGTCCCGGTTACTTCGAGACCACGATGTCCCACGTCCTGCAGGATGACCCCGTCCGCGGACCTCAGATCCTGGACCGCATCCCCGTCGGCCGCTGGGGTCAACCGGATGAAATCGCCGGGCTGTGCGTGTTTCTCGCTTCGGATGCCGCGAACTACATGCACGGCAGTTGCGTCGTCATTGACGGTGGCTGGCTGTCACGTTGAGCCACCATCGTGTTGCGACAACTGAAGTCGGTCAGAGTGAGGAGTGAGTCTGGTGTGCGTCACGATTCTGGGTGGAATCCGAAAGGCGGTTCATCCAAGTCTGCCGCAGTCGCGGCGGCTCTTGGGTCAGCAGCAGGAATCGGCATACAAGCACGATGCGCAAGCGAGTGAGTTTTCAGGCTCACTCGCTCGCGCGTCGTGCTTGTATTGAGTTTTCAGGCACACTCGCTCGCGCGTCGTGCTTGTATTGAGTTTTCAGGCAGACTCGCTCGCGCGTCGTGCTTGTATGGTGACAAACATACCTCTGCCGCTCGCCTTACACCTTCAGAGTCGACAACAACCCGTTCATTCGATTTCACCCAGAATTGAGATGCACACCCGATCGTGTCGGTGCGAAG
>JAYTIB010000451.1:0-4676 GCA_043732205.1 Schlesneria sp.
TGTGCGACACCTCGTCATCAATGGACAGCGAGAAGCGGCGGCAGCAGGCGGAGTTCGTCGGCACCGTGTTGACGTCACTCGGAGACGACGACCGGTTCCAACTCGCCTGTGCCGACGTCGGGACGGTCTGGGTCTCGCCCGAGCCGCAGGTGGCGAACGCGGGCAACATCGCGAAGGCCCGCGCGTTCCTTGAAGAGCGAATCTCACTCGGCTGGACCAACCTCGACCGGGCGTTCGCGGACGTGATCCAGAAGTCCCCCGCCGGGGCGCACGTGATCTACATCGGCGACGGAATCGTGTCGGCAGGCTCGACCGATCCGGCCGCGTTTGTGCAGCGGCTGGGAGTGCTGCTGGGCCGGAGGACGGGGACGAACAAGAATCTTCAGCCGACAGCCGGTCAGCCGTCAGCCGATCATTCCATTCCGTGGCCGTTGGCAACAGCAGCGAGTCGGTGGTGCTCAAGGGAATCGCCGCAGTCGGTGGAGGTTCCACGCGCGCCATCAGCAATGAACAGACTCCGCAGATCGTCGCACTGGAGTTGCTCAACGAGATCGCGCAACCCGGTCTGCGCGAGTTGAATGTCGAGTTCCGCGGGTTGAAGGTGGCGGCGGTCTATCCCGGTCAGTTGCCGAATGTCGCGGCGGGGACGCAGCAGATTCTCGTCGGGCGATACCTGCCCGAGGGGAAAGATCAATCCGGCGAGATCGTCGTCACCGGACTGCGCGGCACAGAGAAAGTGAAGTACGCCGCCCGCGTCAACTTGAAAGATGCCGAAGAGGGGAACTCATTCATCCCGCGATTGTGGGCGCGGGCGCATCTGGATCAGTTGCTGGCGCAGGGACAGAGCCAGCAGATCCGCGAGGACATCATCAGCCTGTCGGAACAGTTCCACATCATCACGCCGTACACGTCGCTGCTGGTGCTCGAATCGGACGCGGACCGCGAACGGTTCGGCGTCAAACGGCGCTACGAGATGCGGGACGGCGAACGGTTCTTCGCGGAGGGCCGCAACAACGCCAACTTCGAACTGGCCCAGGCCCAGATGAAACGCGCCGGCAACTGGCGACTCGGGCTCCGCCGACAATTCCTCACCAGCCTGAAGAAACTCGGCCGCGATGAAACTGCGTTGAAGGTGCTGTATGCCACCCCATCATGGTACTACTCAGATGCCGCTCGATCGTTCCCGATGGGCGGACGGGCCAATGGGCGGTATGCGATGCCAATGAACTACGGCGGCATGGGCGGCATGGGCGGTGGGATGGGCGGCGGCGGTGGCGGAATGATGGGTGGCGGTGGCTTGCCGACCCACTATTACCTCGACGATGAGGTGTTTGCCCTGGGCGACACGCAGCAACTGTCGCTCGAGATTCACCAAACACAGATGCTGGGCGAACCGGATGGTGAATCGGAAGGGGATGAGCCACTCAGCTTGGGAGTGGCCGATCCCGACGGGTCGGAAGAACGATCGGATATCGACTTCGATTTTGACGGTCGCGGGGACGCTAGTTTTATTGCCGAGATATTGAATGGCGGGGAAGGTTTTGGGCAGCGGGGTGGGGACCGCATGAATCAGCCCGCGTCGTTCTTCTTCAAGACTCCGGCGCGATACCGCGATCGGGGCTGGCACGATGAATTCGGCGACTATGAGTACGAATCCGTCAATTACTTCACGTGGTTCCACAAACTGTTTCCGGCGCTGGCCCCGGCGACCAAGCCAACCGAACGGGCGGTGGAGCCGGAGACCTGGTCGGCCGAGGCGATCGCCGTCGCGAAGAGTCTGCTGCGCACCGAGTCGCTGCGGAAACTTGACGGCGGCATCGAACTGGCACGCGTTGTCGATCAACTCGACCCGCGTTGGAACCGACGCTCGTCGCGCCGCACCGATCTCGTTCTGTACTCCCCGACCGGCTGGTTGACACGGCCACTCAATCGGAACGAACAGACGATCGTCAACTACGCCACGCCGCAGGAGCGGGGCGTGTACTCGCTGGCCTTCTTGCTCGGACGGAAGCGCGCCGCGGTCGAAGCCGATCTGACAACAGAGCCGTTGGCGCTGGGCGATTTCTCCCTGCTCCCCCTGCACGAGCAGTATCCGAACCACAGCACCAAGGTGGAGGCCGCCGGCGTCAATCGGGTCAAACTCATTCTGACTCCCAAGCACTCCCCGCCCCAGCCTTTCGGGGCCTCGTTGCACACCGAGACTTTCCTGATCGACACCGCCCGCCATGTCGTGTTGAAGCATGAATGGCTCGAAGACGGCCGCGTGACCGGCGCTGTGACGTTCGACGACTTCGTCGAACGGGCCGGATCGTGGTGGGCCAGGAAGTCGGCTCAACTTGATGCTGAAGGACTGAAAACATCCGAGACCACGTTCGACATCAAGGCGCTGACCAAGGCCGAGTACGTCCAGCGGATGGATGCGGAATCGTCGGCCAAAACGTCGGTCCAGTTCATTCAGTTGCCGTTCGTCAAGCTGAGCGTCGCCCGTCAGAAAACGGCTGACGGCGCGGCGACGTTCGATCATCGGCTGGCGATGATCCTGCACAATGCCCGCCATCAACAGTGGGATGAAATGTGGAAGCACGTCGACGCCGCCGAAGCGCTGGCCGTCGACAAGCCGGGAGTCCGCTGGATTCGCACAATCCTGTTGGCGACGATTCGCCGAAACGTAGAGGCGAACGCGCGGCTGCTCAAGGAGACCAACGCACTGGTCGCGAAGCCACAGCAGGACGATCTGTTTCTGGCGGGATTCATCTTGGATGAAGCGTCGGAGGTGAATACCTCAACCGAGTTCGTGCAGGTCATCGAGGCGCTGAAGCCGGTCTACGAACGGCAGCCGGCCGACGTCGATGCAATGCCAAAGTGGACGGAACGACTCGCCGATGTCCATCGTCGGGCGGGCCATCACGAGCCGGCGCTCACCTCGCGGCGGTCACTGGCGGAATCGGCCCCCTGGAACGTTCATGCGCAGTTGCAGTATGCCCGGGAGTTGTCGCAGGCGGGTCAGCACGACGCGGCCCACGCCTGGCTGCGCAAGGAACTCGACCGACCAATCAAGCGGCCTGAGCAGGAGGATCAATTGCTGCAGAGCACGATTGCCGACCTGTACCGCACCCAGGCCCGTTGGGCGGACCTGCTCGCGTTCACCACGGCCTGGATCGAACGCAAGCCTGAGTGGAGCGCCACGAATTCCGCGTACGCCCAGCACCTGTCGGCGTTGCTCATGAACGATCAGCTCGAAGCGGCCAATGTGCTGATGCAGCAGTGGATGAACGAGGCGCGCATCGACGGCAAGCTCACGCCGTTCCAGAAGGCTCGGTTCGATGCGGCCCTGTATTTTGTCCAGGGAAACCCATTCCAACTGGCGTTCCAGCGCATCGACGAACGCTGGCACGAACCGCTCGGCGAATTGGTCCGGTTCTTCGTGCGGCATCCGCATCACGCGGACATCGCCGCGCGGATCATGACGCATCACCAGTTCCAACAGCTCGAAGTCGCCGACCAACTGCGCGGCGAATTCCTCGCGCTGCTTCAGACCGATCTGGCGAAGTTGTCCCCCAGTCAGATCAGCACGCTGGTCGGCTGGACACAGTCGGGCCGGATCGAACTGCCGAAGCCCCTTGATGGCCGCCGGCAACTCGACGCCACCGAGGTTCCCGACGAAGTGTGGAAACAGATCGCGTCGGCACTGAAGCTCCGTTGGGAACAGGCGGAAGAGACGGCCGACAAGCAGACGTTGGGCGACGCGCTGGTCGTGATCCACACGGCACGCTTCCGTCAAGAACTGTTGCTGCCGTTCCTTCGCGAACGTGTCGCCAAGGCCTCGGCGGAATACAAGCTCGACGCGATCTCGAAGCTGTTCGAAGAACTGCTCACCGCAAAGTGGACGGCCGAGATCGAACAGGAGGCCTTCGCCCGGCTGCGGGAACTGTCCGACGCCGAAAAGCCACTCCACCGGCTCCCCGAGCAATTGCCCGCCCTGTATCGACTGGTCGACGCGATGTCCGCCAACCGCCGCGCGGCGGGTGAACAAACGCTGAATGACAAGGGAGGTCTCGACAAGCTGACCCGCCGCGAACTCGCCGCGAAGAAGGACGAGATCCGCAAGACCGCGCGCGTCGAACTATCGGCGCGACTGGCCGGGGAAGCGAAGAAAGAAGACGGCCCGCTCGCCGACTGGCTGAAGATCGAGCAGACATCGCTCGACGTGCAAGTCGATCAGAATCTGCCGCAGGTCGTGCAGTTCTGCTGGCAGTTGCTGGGTGATGCGCCTCCTCCACCCGCGGCCGACGATGATGACCCGGATGATGAGATCTCAGCCCTCGTCGAACCGCAGTCGCAAGCGTTCGAGTGGGATGACGACGCCACAAAGAAGACGCTGGACGCGATCCTCAAGCAGCGCGCGTTGACGACGGTGATGAGCCTGGCCATCCGCCGCGCGGCGAAGCCGGACGAAGCGGACCGCGTGCTCAAGTTCATCGATGCCGGGATCGCCCAGGAAGTGGCCGCCGCTCTGAAGCAGCCGGTTGCCAACCCGCAAGTCGTTGCAAAGCCGCAGGACGCTGCGAATCCCGCGGTCGCCGCCAAGGCTGACAGCCACGGCACCGTCTGGCGCAACGCGAAGTATCGGTTTCTCATCGCGCTCGATCGGCCGGATGATCTGGATCGCGCGCTGC
>JAYTIB010000452.1:0-1697 GCA_043732205.1 Schlesneria sp.
GCTGGAATCACCAGCGGAGTGCCGGACCAGGCGAGATTCTGGGGGACTTTCACACCCGCGCTGGATCGCAAGTGAAGCTGACCGGGCTTCCTGCCCTCCGGATTGGTGGCGATCACCACCAACGAGATTGCACCGTCGAGCGGGACTTGTGCGGGACCAAGAATCCGCAAACCGCTGTCCGTGTTTCGTGAGACGGACGCAAGCATCACCAAGACCGGGTCGGCGTTCGTGCGTTCCCTGATGGCGACCTTGGCCGTCGTCGCCATCTTGGCCAGGTGGTCTCGTTGCTTGGGATGCAATTCCCGTAACTGCTTGATGCCGTCCACAAGCTGCGTGAGCTCATCCTCGGAGCCGTATTCCTGTGTGATGCGGATCTCGCGCACGAACGTGTGGTAAAGAGCGATCGCCTCGGCGCTGACTTCGTTCGGCTTCAGGCCGGGACCGGCATCGACCTTCCGCGCCCCGGCCGAGAATTTTCGGGCGAGGGCAATCTCCGCCAGCAGGTGTTTCTTGTCAGACGCGGAAATGTGTTTGGCTTCGCCGATCACGGTTTCCAACTGATCGAGCCGCTTGAGGTCGTGGTTGTTGCGGCCAATCTGGATTGCGATGAGGTAGAAGACCGAAGCCGGCAACGGTGCGTTGGGTTTTCCAATGGTCCGTTCGGCCTGACCAAGCTTTTCGCCGAGGGCCAGCAATGCGTCCGCATCATCGGCCCGGAAGGCCGCCACGGCGGCATCGACATCCAGATGCTTGACGAACTCGGGAGCCACGAGTGCGGCACTGGCCGCGGATGCGGACTGGGGACTGGTCGCGTCGTCCGCCGACCGCGCCCCACCGACCACGCCGAGCAACGCGATCACGCCAAGAACAACAGACTTGAAAGGGACTGACATGACTATCTCCACTCCGGGATTGGTAACTCATGTTTAGCCCCAACGCCAACGGCGTGGGTGCGATTGACGCGTTGCCCACATCCGCGCCCACGCCGATGGCGTTGGGGCTAAACGACCCACATGTATCACTCGGCTCCCACGACACAGAACACAGACCAGAAATAGGGGTGCAGAAACACCGCCTCATCGCGTTTGTCACCTGATCGACGTTGGTTGAGGAATGCTCGCTGCGATTCGGCAAGCGCTTGCGACGGCGACTTGCCTGCGACCACTTGCTCATGGAACTGTCGGATCAAGTCGGGGGCCGTGCCATCATAGACATCCCATAATCCGGAGAGCACTGACCGGGCTCCGGCGTGCAGGAACGCCCGCTGCAAACCAAACAGATCATCACCCGGCAGTGGCGAACGGTCGCCCAAGCCGGAATAGCAGGCGCTCAGGACGATCAATCTCGCATTGATCCGCTGGGCGAAGATCTCTCTGGCAGTCAAACGTCCGTCATTCGTGTCGACGGACAAAACATTTTCGGCCGGCGGGGCGACGTTCGGATCGGGGGCATCGGCCAGGAACAGCAGGTAGCTGTCGGCGGGGTGGTCCGGATCGTTGAAACCATGCGTGGCGAACATCAGCAGGCCCGGCTCAGACAGCAGACTCTTGGCCTGCTTCTCGGTGGCGGCGTTCCCGTCCACGATCTGCTTGACCCGGTCGCCATAGACGGCCCGGACGTTGTCCAGGTCTTTCGCGACGCCCGGTAACGGTGGCGCTCCGGGAGCCTCGCACAGTCCCACGGCTCGCACCTGGTTC
>JAYTIB010000453.1:0-11964 GCA_043732205.1 Schlesneria sp.
ACAACACCGCCCCGCCTTCACCTTCATCACCGAAGCCATCCAACGCCGCCTCAACCACCAACCCGCCCCTTCGCTACTCAATGGTTCGTGAACGGTTACTGATGGTTTCCACACTCGAACCAGAACCGGGCTGCGTTGGATCTCACCTTTGCCTTTGCTGGGAATGCCATGACGGTCACACAACCACTGGTCAACGGCCTTGCTCGATTCCGACTTCATCTGGGCGCGTCCAGCGTTCCCATCCGGCTGTTGGCGATTGTGTGCTTGTGGCTCGGCGGGCAACCGATATTGTCGCTGTCGATGGGAGCGGTCTCCGCACAGGACCGGTCCGTGGCCATTGCGCGAGTCACCACCGGCAAGATTCATCTCATCATGGTGGCCGATACCGATGACAACCGGATCGGCCAATCCGTGGCCACCGACCTGCGCCGCGTCACTGAGTTATTCGCCGACCATGTCCCGAAACATCAACTGCGAGTCACCACATTGAGCGGCCGGGAGGTCCGGCGCAGGAACATGCTGAACAGCATCGGGGCGCTCAGGATCAATCCGGATCTGGACACGGTGGTGTTTTACTTCAGCGGCCACGGAGGTTACGACCAGAACGCGAAGGATCACGTCTTGTATGGGTTGGGACAGCAGGAAGGTTGCTTTCGATCGGAGATTCGGGCGGCAATTCAGCAGTTCCGGCCCCGGTTGACCGTGATCATCGCCGATACGTGCAGCGAGACCCAACGATCGCCAATCACGGCCGCTCCCGGCCTACCCCGCGCAATCCTGACGCCGATCTTTCGCGCGTTGTTCATGGAACCTGTTGGACTCGTTGACATCAGTTCTACGTTGCCAGGCCAAGTGGCAGACGGCGACTACAATGGCGGTTGGTTCACGACCAACTTCTGCTCTTGTCTGGATCGGAATCGAGAAACGCGGCTCAGTTGGGCGGCCGTGCTAGAGGACGTCAGCCAGCATCTGAAAACGGAGCACCCGCTCGCGACTCAGACGGCTTATGCGATTTCACTTCTCCCGCCATTGCCTCGCTCGCCGCTGACACTGCCCGCTGGACAGGCCATCAACCGGACGCGATTCGGCGCGTATGTCACAGACAGTCGGTCCGGCGTGCAGGTCACGGGAGTCATGCCGAACTCACCTGCCACGCGGTGTCAGAATGGAGATGGAAAGAATTGGTATCTGGAAGCGGACGACGTGATCACTCACGTGAATGGACGGGCGGTGCAGACCGAAGCCGAATACCGGGCTGCGGTACTGGCGTCTCCCTCATTGCTGCGAATCACCGTGATCGGCGGGAAGGATAATCAACGCTACGAGTTCACGGCTCAACTGGATGACACCGCAACAACTCAGCCCGTGATCAATGCTGGACAACCCGCCAATCGGACGCGCTTCGGTGCGTATATCCAAAACAGTCGCTCCGGCGTGCAGGTCACCGGGGTCATGGCCAACTCGCCCGCCACGCGGTGTCAGAATGGAGACGGGAAGAATTGGTATTTGGAAGCGGGCGATGTGATCACGCACGTCAACGGCCAGCCGGTGCAGTCCGAAGCCGAATATCGCGCAGCCATCCTGGAGTCTCCGTCAACGATGAAAATCAGCGTCATCGGCGGGAAGGATCGTCAACGCTATGAATTCTCGGCTCAACTGAACGATTGAAGCTGTCGCAGACGGATCGCATGTTGCCGAGCGATCGTTACAATTTGCCTGTCGAGCCTGTGCGAACAGGCCGATGGATGGACCGACTATCTCTCGTCCCGTACGGAGCATCTGACATGAAGGCTGTGAAGGCGACGTTCGAGAACGGCCGGTTGACGCTGGTCGAACCACCACCGGAAACGGGGCCGGTCGAGGTCTTGGTCGTGTTTCCCGAGCACCAGGACGATCCGTGGCTCGGCATTCTGGCTGAGGAAAGCCCCCGGTCCGCGTTCACGTCGTTTGCCGATGAGTGCCTGGAACAGATCCAGTCCGGGCAGGCCAGCCCCCTGAAACTCGATCAACTATGACGTCCCAAACGTTGCCTTCGTTTTGGAAGTTGTACCACGAACTCCCCGAGGCGGTCCGACGTGCGGCGCATGGCGCCTATCAGCAGTTCCTGGCCAACCCGCAGCATCCCGGTTTGCATTTCCATCGGTTGTTCAACGATCCTCGATTCTGGTCGGTGCGGGTGACGCTCAACGACCGGGCCGTCGGGATTCTGCAAGGCGACACGATCACCTGGGTCTGGATCGGCGATCACAAGGCATTCGACCGGGCTTTCCCGAAATGACGGGGCGCGAACCAGCCGTAGCATGGACGCCTCGTCCGTGCGGGCCGTTTCCAGTGATGACGGCGATGCCGCGTCGGCGAAACACCTTCGCGGGCTTGACTGCACTCGGAGCGGCAGCGGACTCTTTGGCGTTGGCCATACAAAAAGGGGGAAGGGGATAGATTCGCTGGGTCGGTCGTGATGATCGGCCCGGCACGCTCTGTATCGTCCCGCGATGTTGGCACGTTCGACGCAGCCCTCGATCATCACGGATCAGCACCCCTGCGTGCCATCCGGGATTCTTGGACCGGTGGTCGAATTGAACGTCCATCACGAGACACTCCTCGTTCGCCAAAACGGCGAAACGGTGGAGCCGAAGGAAACCGGCCCGAAGGCCGGGGAAACGCGAAACGGATCGGCGAGTCGATCAAAAGGGGATCGCTCACCTGAAAAGGGGATTGGCAAAATCAGGGGGAGCCGTCAGGGGCAGCTCCCCGGTCGATCAGTAGTCGTCCGGCAGTAGGGCAGTGATCGCACCACCTTCGCCATCTTCGATGAACCACAGCGTCTCGTCCTTTCCTGGTCCTTCAAACACTTGCAGGTAGTCGAGGCCCTCGTGACGACGGGCCAATTCCTGCAACTGAAGAAGGCACGCGAGAATCACGCCTCCGCCGAATTTCTCCAAGGCAACGCGAGTCGCCACGAACGGCTTCGTCGGAGTCGGAGTGAACATCCAACACGATTCACTGCCGTCATACGGGATCTCCTGCGGCTTGAGTTTCAGTCCTTCCATAGCAAGGGGGGGAAACGGACAAAAGACGGTTCCCACGGAACCGTGCCAAAAACATCGCGACAACACTCCGCCGGCATCTCCCTGAAAGACGCGGACGGTGGTCATCGGATGGAACGGCCAAACGCGAACACTTCGTCGAAAACAGACGGTCTACAAAACAACACACAGCGCTCGTGGGGGGCCAGCTTGCTCGCTCCATCGGCTAGGACGAACCGCCCGATCACTGGAGTTCAAACCATTGAACCGGCGTGTGGAGGTTCGTCGGGATGTAGGGACGAAATCATTGGCCCGGCGGATGCCGCTCTGCCGCACGTGGTGACGGTGATCATTTTCGAGAGAGCAGAACGAATTCCGCGCAACCAAAGGGTTTGTCGGCGTCTCCTTTCCAGAACCGCGAGAAACCGGTCGCACTTGCAGGTTCGCGAATCGAAATTCGACCGACGAATTCACTGAAAGGACACGAACCATGTTGACCATCAGAAACCTCCTTGCCGTCGCACTGGCCACAAGTCTCTTGAGTTTCTCCGTCGTCGTCTCGGCTCAGCCACCGCAACCCAGCGGTGATGAGGCCGAGGTGGCCGCCACGTTGGCGCGACAGATCGTCGAGGCGATTGCGAAAGAATGTCCGCCTCAGTGCCGGGTGGCGGTCTTTCCGTTCGGGGATGCGCGAGGCCGGATCAGTGGTGAACTGGCCGAGACAGCGGAAATCCTGCGGGGCGAGTTGATCCAGCAATTGGCGAAGGCGGCGGCCGGCCGCATGTTTATTCTCGATCGGGACGGTTTGGCGCGCGAGTTCCGTAGTGCGGGTATCGATGCCTCGGGCATCTCCCCGCAGGACGCTCAGGCCACCGCCCGCGTGCTCCAGAAGATTGGCGTCGATGTGGCGATCATCGGAACGATGAACCCGCCCGTGACGCCTGGCGCACCGGCCGATCTCCAGGTATTTGCCGTCAGGCAGGCCGGGGGAGTCATCCAGCTTTCCTACCAAGCACTGCCGATGACACTGCTGCCGAGTCCTCTTCCGCTTCCGCCATCGCCACAGTCGGAATCGCGTTTCGACGTGGATGTCCTGGTGGAAGGCCGTCCGCTGCCCTTGCAACGCAGCACGAACCCGGACTCGGGCTACTTCAACGCGATGTTTCTGGTCCTGCCGCGGCAGATGGTGGGACGCGAATACCAGCTTCGCCTGACGAACCGGGGGACTCCTCCCCTGGCGTCCAACGTGTCCGATGCACAACGCCTCGTTGCAGCCGTGGTGACAGTCGATGGCGTGAACACCATTTATCAGGAGAACGGACGCGGCCAGTTGGGGCCGGTCGTGCTGCATCCGAAGAACTGTTTGAAGTGGCTGCTGAGCGGCCCCGGTCAGACGCTGGTTCCCGACCCCAACAGCCCGGTCGGTTATCGGATGTCACCGACGTCGGGAGCCGGTCAGTCGGTGGCGACGATCCCCGGATTCCAGAACGGTCCGCAGTTCGCGAAAGCCTTCACGTTCGCGATGGTCCGGGATTCCGTGGCCGAGAATGTGGGGATCACGAACGACATCGGCCTGATCGCCGTCCACTTCTATCCGGAAGACTTGCCGGGCGATCAACCGTCGGTCCCGGTGGTTGAGAAATCGCTCGGAGCCACTCGTCCGGGACGCGACATCGCCAACACGGTCTACAAGGTCAAGGCACGACTGAAAGCCAACCCCGTCGAAGTCTGGCGGATCTTCTATCGGTACGAAGACGACGCCACGCTGAATCAACTCGCCCTGCAACCAATCACGGACTGAGACGCGGTAGTCCACGGATCTTGCTCTTGTCCCCTCGCCCCGGCTTTGCGGGGAGAGGGCTAGGGTGAGGGGTCATCCTTTGTGATCGATCGCCGGAGACTGCGAAGACATTCTCTTGCAGCGGCCCGACTGCTCTTCGCAGCCGGGCCGCCCGCTTTCGGAACACGCGGGAAATCACTTCCACGGCGCGAGACGAACTACTTGTATTCAGGCCAGCGGCGTCCCACACTGGCTTGCCGTTCCAAGCCAGTCGTTCGGTTCATTTCTCCACCGTCGTCACTTCGGATTCGTCCGTCGAGGAGGCTGCCGTGAATCTCCAACAACAGAGATTGCAAGACAATGTTGCGAGCCGATGCTCCCGCGTTCTCGTGGTGGTCTCGATGGTGGCTTGGGTGACGATGGCCTCAGCGGTCGCTTGGGGCCAGGCAGCCACAGAGAATGAAGCTGCTCGCGCGAAGAACGCCAAGCCAAACGCAGCCGAAGGCCAGAAGTGGGCGCTGCTGATTGGCGTGGATCATTACCTTGATCCTCGGCTTGGCAATCTGCGGTTCTGCGGGGCTGATGTGCGAGCCTTGCGCGATGTGCTGGTTCGGCAGGGGGGCTTTCCCGCCGATCAGGTGATCGTGCTGCACGACCAGGAGAAAGAACCGGTTCGCCAGCCGTTGCGGCTGTCCATCGAACGGTCGCTGAAGGCGCTGCTCGCTCAGGCCGGGCCGCAGGATTTGATACTCGTCTCGTTCAGCGGACACGGCGTTCAGGTCGGTGAGACGGCCTATCTGTGCCCGACCGAAGCGGACCTCGACAAGCCCGAGGCGACGATGGTCTCGGTGGCATCGCTGTACGAAAAGCTTTCCAAGGAATGCCGCGCGGCGCAGAAGATCGTCTTCGTCGATGCCTGCCGCAAGCCGGTGGAGAGCGGCCAGAAAGCACCGGCGTTGGAACTGGCCAAGGGCTTCTCGGAACGGCTGCGGCAGGTTCCCGAAGGCTTGCTCATCCTCTCCAGTTGCAAGTCGGGTCAATTGAGTTACGAAGAGAAGGACTTCGGCCACGGGGTCTTCGCGCACTTCCTGCTGGACGGACTCACCGGCAAGGCCGACGCGCGCGGCCCGAACTTGCGCGGCAACGGCGACGGCCGGATCGACGTGGACGAGTTATTCAACTACGCCTCGACGCAGACCGGCAAGTACGTGATGAACAAGTTCGTCGAAGCGCAGACGCCGGAACTCTACGGCATCCGCCGCGGCCCGATCGACCTGCTCGCCGCACTGCCCGACGTAAAAGAGGTTCTCGACAAGACACTGCGAGCGGCCCGCCTAATTAGCGACGAGTTCACAAAAGCATGGTGTCTGAACCTAATTGCAGCGGCGCAGGCGAAGTCGGGTTACTTTGTGGCCGCGATGGACACTGCACGGTCGATTAGTCGTAACGATCCATACAACACAAACAAAATCGAGGCGTTATGTGCGATCGCCAGTGTCCAGGCGAGCGTCGGTGACAAGCAAGCAGCGAGAGCGACTTTGACAGAAGCCCTAGATGTCGCTCGGACACTGGGGAACACGTCCGCATTCAGTCACATCGCCCTCGCTCAACTCGATTTCGGTGAGAACCATGTGGCGCGAGCAACGTTGCGAGAAGCCCTTCAAGCGGCCCGCTCGATGACAAATGATTCGGTAAGAACCACGGTTCTGCAATCAATAGCGGCTGCTCAGGCGAAGACGGGTGAATTCACAGTGGCGCTCGATACGGCACGCTCGATAAGTGGTGACGAATTCTACAAAGTATCGGCATTACTTGAGATCGCCAGCGCACAGGCAAGCGTAGGTGACAAGCAAGCCGCGAAAACGATCCTAATGGAAGCTCTCCAAGCTTCCCGCTCAATTGCCAACGAGTTCGCAAGGACGAGTAGCTTTATCGCGATCGCCGCAGAGCAGGCCGGAGTGGGTGACAAGCAAGCAGCACGAACAACGCTGACAGAAGTTCTGCAAATGTCAGGAAGAATCAGCGACAATGAATTGAAGACAAGGCTCATGGAATCAATTGCGGCTGCTCAGGCGGAGATGCGAGACTTTGGGGATGCGATGGAAACAGTACGCTTGATCGGCGGCAACTCAGAGAACGTCTCGGTGCAGCGGTCGATTGCATTGGCGCACGCAAAAGTTGGTGACTTTTCGGCGTCACTCCGTACGGCCCGCTCGATTGGCGACCAGAACTCAAAGGTGTCGGTTCTGCGCGACATCGCGAAGGCACAAGCCAAGACAGGTGACAAACCTGCGACATCGTCTACGTTGCAAGAAGCTGTTGAAGTATCTGACTCAATCAAGAATGCATCCACGAAGGCGATCGCATTGAGGGACACCGCTGTACTGCAAGGCGAGGTACTGGACAAGGTGGTGGCAAGAGCCACGTTTCAGAAGGCGTTGCAATCAGCAAGTGCGATCGAGGATGACAACCAACGACTTGGCGTTCTAAACCAAATCCTCGTGACGCAGACTAAATCTGGCGGTCTGGCGGACGCAGATGTCCCAATGGCAGAACTCGAATCGACCATTCAACGCATGATTATTGGGACGGGATCGGAGAGGCGATTTGCCACCGTTGCCATCGCGCAGTTATTCGTCCAGTCCTTGGACAACGCGGTCGAGTCCTTCAAAAAAGGAGCCGCTGCGGAAATACGTGAATGCGAGGAAAAGGGAAGTTGTTCACCCGCACAGTTTTCTCTGTTTGAATTTGGTCGCCTTGCTATTCCTGCGGGCTACTCTCAGCAAGTTCTTGACGCTGCTGAGACTCTTCGTCCAAGTGCTGTTCGCGTCCAAGTTTGCTTGGAGATCGCAGAAGGTTTGAGCCAACTGAATCGGACAAGAGACACTGGATCTGCTGCGACTCGGCTAGTTCCTTAGAATCGTAACCGTTGTTGGAATCGAATTGGTTGAGACCGGCGGGGTGGCACGACCAAGGTCAATCGTAACCAGTGTGGCACGCCCTAACGGTTTGGGAAGGCGGTGATGATTGAGAGAGAACGCTGTTGCCATATTGCTTCTGAACTCCACGCCCATCGAAGCTCTGGGCGTGCCACACTCCGAGATTTTCTTCGTTGGATCTCACCTTTTGCCTTTGCTGGGTATGCCATGACGGCTACACAAACACTGGTCAACAGCCTTGCTCGATTCACACTTCAACTGGGCGCGTCCAGCGTTTCCATCCGGCTGTTGGCGATCATGTGCTTGTGGCTTGGCGGGCAACCGATGTTGTCGCTGTCGATGGGAGCGGTCTCCGCACAGGACCGTTCTGCGGCCATTGCGCGAATCACGACGGGCAAGATTCATCTCATCATGGTGGCCGACACCGAAGACTTCAGCATCGGCGAGTCGACGACTGTGGACTTGAGGCATGTGACGGAGTTATTCGCGTCGCAGGTTCCGAAGCATCAACTGCAAGTCACGAAGTTGACAGGCCATGATGTCCGTCGCAGGAACATCCTGGACACGGTCGGAGCACTCAGGATCAATCCAAACCTGGACACGGTGGTCTTTTACTTTTGCGGCCACGGCGGGTACGACCAGAACGCGAAGGACCATTTTCTATATGGACTCGGTCGGCGAGATGCATGTTTCCGGTCGGAGGTCCGTGCAGCGATCCAAAGGTTCCGCCCCCAACTGACGGTCATCATTGCCGACACTTGCAGCGTATTTCAACGATCACCGGTTTATGCTCCCACCGGCGTTCCGACCGAAGCCGCGACTCCCCTCTTCCGATCATTGTTCTTGGAGCCGGTCGGAATTGTCGATATCAGCTCAACCCGACCGGACGAAGGAGCGCATGGTGATTCCAATGGCGGCTGGTTTACCGCCAGTTTCTGCATGTATTCAATGTTGAATCGGGATGCTCGCCGCAGTTGGGATGAAGTCCTGAACGGCGTCAGCGAGCGTCTAAAGACCGAGCACCCGAACGCGGCCCAGACAGCGTATGCGATCTCACCCCTGCCGCCACTGCCGCGCGAAGAAGTCGCGTTGCCGGTGCCCGACAAAGCCGTGTCCGATCAGTCGTTCTCGGATCTGGCGTCTCAGGCATTCGATACCAGCGATCACTACGCCGCAGTCGCCTACTCGCAATTGACAGGTCGTTATGGCTCTGCGTTTGGATACAAAACTCGCGAGGAAGCCGAGCAGAGTGCCCTGAAGTACGTCAATACGGCTGACGCTCAGGTAATCTACTGGTGTAAGAACGCGTGGATCGCCTTTGCCGGGGGAAAGCTCGGTGGTTCGTGGGGAGTGGCCTGGGCGGACACCGAAGAAGAGGCCACCAAAAATGCCCTGGAAGCCGGTAACCGAAATGCCCTGTTTGGAAGCCGAATCCGCTTCTGCATTCATGCGAACCAGAATGCGCTGGCTCCGGCGAGACTGCGAATTGAAGTGCCCTCCGAGAACACGGTTCTGCTCCTGAACGGCCAACCAACTCGCCAGACGGGGTTGTTGAGAACTTTCACGACTCCCAACATCGAATCGGGCAAACAGCGACGATATACGATCACGATCCTCCGGCCTTCTTCCAACACTCAAGACCAGACTCAAGACCGTGCTGTCGAGGCCAAAGTGGCGGCGGGGCTTGTCACGCATGTCACGTTTCCCGGTGTGGGCGAGCCTCGCATCCGAACCATTCATCCGCAGGAAGATCCCTTCTCTGATCCGCAACAGGACACGCCGCTCACACTGACCGCTGGACAGGCCATCAACCGGACGCGCTTCGGCGCGTATGTCACAGACAGTCAGTCCGGCGTGCAGGTCACGGGAGTCATGCCGAACTCACCCGCCACGCGGTGCCAGAATGGAGACGGCAAGAATTGGTATCTGGAAGCGGACGACGTGATCACTCACGTGAATGGACGAGCGGTGCAGACCGAAGCCGAATACCGGGCTGCGGTATTGGCGTCTCCCGCATTGCTGCGAATCACCGTGATCGGCGGAAAGGATAATCAACGCTACGAATTCACGGCTCAACTGGATGACACCGCAACAACTCAGCCCGTGATCAATGCCGGACAACCCGCCAATCGGACTCGCTTCGGAGCATATATCCAAAACAGCCGGTCCGGCGTGCAGGTCACCGGAAACATGCCCAATTCACCAGCCATGCGGTTGCAGCATGGGGACGGCAAGAATTGGTGGCTGGAAGCGGGCGACATCATCACGCACGTGAACGGCCAGCCAGTACAAACGGAAGCCGAATACCGCGCAGCCGTGCTGGAGTCTCCCTCAACAATGAAAATCAGCGTCATCGGAGGCAAGGATCGTCAACGCTATGAATTCTCGGCTCAACTGAATGATTGAAACACGCGCACCGCGAGCACCTGCTGGCCCGGATTATTCATGGTCCCTCGTGGAACAGTCGCAGCCTGCACGTAGCTGAGTTCGCAAGAACTCAGTCCCACTCACCATCAGGAACTGAGTTCTTGCGAACTCAGCTACAGGCCATGAATAATCCGGGCTGGTCGTTTCCCACGATGTCAACACGATGATCGCCGCTGCGGCTCAGCGCAGGGACTCGGGGCTGGGCCTGGTCGGGGTGCTGCATGGCCAATTCTCCCGAATAGGACCATTGAACTATTCCTTCAACACAACTGGTCTCGTCTGCCGCGCTACCTGCCGGCGTTGGCCAGCGTGTCGGCATCGACGTAGCGGAGGTGGACGACTCCCAGCAGGTGGCCCGCCTTGCCTTGCTGTTCGGTGAGGTCTTCGCTTCGTTCGCGGCCGGCCTGGATGCCCAGCGGGCCTCGGCCGGTTCCGCCGGGGGCGTAGAACGCGGCGGTGATCAGGCCGAGTTGGTCGGTGAACTGCTGCCGCGCAGCGAGCGACTGGTCGGCGTCCACGACCGTGAACTCACGCAGCTTGCCTTGTGGGCCGGTCTCGGTCACAAAGCCTCGCACGGCGAATCGCGACGCATCGGCCGGGTCGAGAACCCACGGGCGAGCTTCGCTCAGGTTGACGTGCTGGCCCCACTGGTACGTGACGATCCCCTTCTCCCGCCCGTTCTCGACGACGGTGCTCGTGATCTTTTCGGGCAGAGTGTTGAGGCCGTCCACGAGCAGTCGCATCAGCACGAGTTGGCCGCTCTTGTTCTCCAAATGGATGTGCAGCACTTCTCCCTTGCGAACCGGGGCGAAGCAATTGTTGCCACGAAACACCAGTGGACGCTCCTGGCCGTTGAACTGGCCGTTGGCATCGACCGTGCCCACTTTCAACCAGACGCGGAACGGGAAGTTCGGGTCGAGCAGTGGGTGCGGTCCCTGCGCCGATTGGTCGAGGTTTTGAATAAGCTGGTCGGCGGGAGCGATCACCGGTGTGTTGCCGCTGGGGGGAGCCGGCGGTGGACGGTCTTCCGGTCGGACGGCGACGCTGTGACCGAGCATTGCCCATTCCGACTCATTGAGTACGGCGGTGCCGCCGGCCGATCCGGCCAGATCGTCGCTGTCCGTTTGCACCAGCTTGCACTGCAACGTGATGACTCGCCCCGCACGATTGCGGAGCGTGCCGATGGCGATGACCGGCATGCCGCCCGACTTGGCAGACAGGTCTTTCAACGCGACGGTCGAAGCCAAGTCGTTGATCTTGAACCGCTGCTCGGAGAGAGCCGTTTGCAACCGCCGCCGATCCACGACGCTGAACTTGCCCGTGCCCAAATCCATCAGCCGCCGTTCCACTTCCTCGGAGCAATACCGTCCGAGTAAACCGAAGTCCGCTCCGAGCAGTTCACCCACGCGCGTGTCATTCGTGAATTCGAGGACGCCGACTTTTGGGAACTGGTGCTCCTCAACCGCCAGCGCGAGCTGTTCAGAGATGTCGGCCAGCACTTGCTTCAGACCCTGCGGTTGCAGTCGGAGCACAACCGGAACACCGTCCGTTCCCGCACGGACGATTCGCTTGGGCGTCTGCTTGCGCGGGAACCGCGTCTCGGCGGTGTGCTTGACCGTGCGCGAGACGTAGCCGTACAGCTCGTCGATATCGACGGCTCCGTTGCCGTCCTTGTCGGCATGTCCCTTCAGCCCCTGGGTACTGACCCTGAAGATTGGGGATGGCGGGGAACGCCTCACTCCGGCGTGACCTGCGGCTCGATCGGGTCGTCATCGGACGGGATGTAACGAGC
>JAYTIB010000454.1:0-4672 GCA_043732205.1 Schlesneria sp.
GCGCGTGAGCGGTGATTCACGCTCAAAACACGCGGGGCGATGCCCACGCGGTTAAACGACTCGCCTTCGGCCGCGTGAGGTATAGGATCGGCGCATCAATAACTGTCGGAAGTCGGTGAGAACTTCGACTACGAGGCCGATCAGTTCGCTGTCTTTCCGGTGGGGAGCGGGAACTGACGGAGGCGTTCGCCAACGAGCGTCGCATTCGGACGCAGTGTTCCCATGACGCCGGCCAGAGCCGATTTGACGACCGGGTTCTCGGCGGCGACCCAGGCGGTGTTTACGGCGATGACTTCTTCCTTGGTCAGCAGCAAACCGTACCGCTGGATATGGAAGGCCAACTGCGAGGCCGCCGTTTGCCGGAGCGCCGGTTCCAATTGGGGATTCATGGCGATGGCCGCCATGCGACGCTGTGACGAGCCGGTCGCGATGCCGCTCAATGCGGTCAGCGCGTTGACCCCGACATCCTGGTCTTCGGCCACCACGAGCAGTTCTTTTTCGGCCGCGGAGACGTCGAAGACTTGGATGCCACGGGTGGTGGCCAATGATGCCAGCCAGTAGGCGGCGGCATTCTTTTGCTGCGCCCGTTCCTGATCGGATAGGGGCGGCGACTTCGAGGCCCGGACAAACGGCGTGAATTGTCGCACGAAATCGGACGCCGTACTGGACTCCGCAATGAAGAGCGCCGGCTTGCTGCGAGTCACCAACCGGTTGAGGCCGGATCGGGTCTCTTCCGTTCCGTAGATCACAATCGGCAGAGCCGCCGTTCGCGAGTCGGCCCGGAAATTCGCCAGCGTCTGCGTCAGATCCCAGCGGATGCAATTGGCGTGGACGACGATCACTTCCACGCCGGCGCTGGTGGACGAGCGTTCAAAGCCATCGCGACCGGTCGTCGCCACGATCGCCTCGTAACCCAATTCACCGAGATAACCAGCCGCCTGGCTGCCGCGGTTGGAATCGGCATCGATCACGACAGCCCGCGCCTTGCCGGGGTCCGTCAGCGCCCGTGACAGCACTGACACCACGCGGCTCGCGTTGGGGAAGCCGTGTCGGGGTTCCATGCGAAGGACCGCGACAGCCGCCGCAAACTGAACGCGGACATCGGGCGAATTCAGCGCCGCCAGCACCGGTGACTTCAAACCGCTCTGACCGAGCAACTGTTCCCTGGTTCCGATCTGAGCCAGCACTTCCAACGCGGCGACCGCGGTGGCGGGTTGATCGGCCATCAGGGCGTCCGCCAAGACTCTGGCCACGGTCTCTTCGCCAGCCGTGATCGCCAAGTACATCGCGGTGCCGGGAAGCGGCTCGCGCGGCTTGTCCCATCCCTTCTGCAGGACTTCGAGTCCCAACAGCGCTGCCAGGTATTGGCGCTGCGGCTCGGCTTGATCGGGGGACAACGCCAGGGATTGGCTGGCGAAGCGGGTCGACATCAGCATCGCGGCGATCTGTGGTGAGTAGCCGTGCGCAGCGACAGTCTGCTCGGCTTCATCCCAGCCCCAAATCGTGACTCCGCCATCCTCGTCCTGTGACAGCATTCCGGGGTTTTCAAACAACAACCGGGACAATCGGCGGAGTTCATTCGACGCCGCGATCGAGGAGAGCCGCTCGACCTTGTCCGCCGAGCCCGTAATCAGTTTCGCCAGTGCTTGATTGGCGGCCACCCGCACGCCCAAGGGCTGCTCCTCCGAGAATGCGGGGAACCACAAATGGGGAATTGCCTCCTTGGCATCCAGCGTCGCCAAGATCCCAATCACCGCGGCACGGACCCGTTCCTGGGGGGAATCGAGCGCGCCCAACAATGGGGGGACCACCTGGCGTCCCATCCGGATCAGGGCGTAGACGAGCACATCCTGCTGGCCAGCCATGTCAGGCCGGCTCATTTGTCGGATCACCTGCGGGACGGCCCGCGGTCCGGCGTTTCGCAATTCGATGATGGCCAGTTCACGCTGGACCGGATCCTTTCCCAAGCGGGTGATCAGTCCATCCACAAACGCGGGATCATCGGATTGCTTCCGTGACGCCGCGTTCAATCGTTCGAGGATCTCGGCCGACAACGGCTGCAGCGCCTTGATGCGTGCGATCTTCAGGAATTCCGCCGTGCCGTGCTTGTCGCGCAGCTTCACCAACATCGCCTCGTCCGGCGACGAGGACTCGAATTGTTCGAGATACTTCAGCGCCAGATCCAACCTCGCCAAGTCCACCATCAGCAGTGCGGCCGCAAATGATTCCTCGGGAGTCTTCGGCTCGATGAGCAACGGAGACGGCTCGGCAACCGGTGCGGTCTTGACCGGGGCCGGAGCGGGCTGAGCATGCACTGATGTGGAATACGCCAGCAACCAGACCGCGGCGGCGGCACTGACGACCAGCAATTCACGAAGCCGGGGCATTCGCTGACTCCGCTTTCACGACGATGTCACCCGCCCCGCAATGGCGCGGCGGGGATTCATCGTCGAATTGGACGCTTTGAGGAATTGCCACAGATGGTACGGACGGTCGCGGGGGCGAAACAACGACAAAGAATCGCCGAGCGTAAGAATCATTGCACTCGTCCGAAGTCGAATCGACCGATAGCGGGTTCACGTCCAGCAAAGTCGGTGCAAACAGACCTTGGCCCCTTCGACACCGGTCCGCCGTTCGGGAATTGCCGATCAATCCGGCGATTCAGGTTCTGACTCGGATTCCGACCGTGCGGGTCGTGACGGTGGCAACGCTTCTTGGGGCAGACAACGTGGAATGTCCGGGGCTGAGTTCCGCGTCGGACCAGTTGCAGAACATCCGCTCTCGTTTAGCCGCTACGCCAACGGCATGCGCGCCAGTGGGAGCGAACCGTTGTTCTCGCGCACGCCGTTGGCGTAGCGGTTAAACGTCTCAGGTTTGGACGCGCGAGGCATGAGAGAATTGAATCGAAAGGTCTCCACCAACCGCGTAGTGGGCGCTGGTCGGTTTGTGAACGCCTCTCGGATGTCTGTCTCTTGCGCAAGGCGATTGCCTGCGCGAAATTCGCGGTGGTCGATCGATGGCCCGCTGGTCCGTCCAACGGGAGCGCGTCGTTTGAGGTTTCCCGGAGCCCGGCCACGTGTCACAATTCCGATGCGAGTTGCTGTCCATTCCCAAAACGGTCTCCCTCAAGGATTGCGATGACTACTGCCACGGCTCGGATTTCACACGTCTGGTCTGCGGCGTTTGTCTCGCGGGCCTTCATGGCGTTGGTGAGCGGCGTGTCGCTATCGCATTGGACGCACGCGGCGGAGCCGACCGCCGACCAGATTCGGCACTTCGAGACCTCGGTCCGGCCGGTGCTGGTCGAACGGTGCCTGAAGTGTCACGGCCCGGAAAAGCAATGGGGTTCATTGCGGGTGGATTCCAAGGAGGCCCTCCTGAAGGGGGGCGATACCGGGCCGGCGCTGGTCCCCAATCAGCCCGGTCAAAGTCTGCTGATCCGCGCGATCCGGCACGTCGATGCGGAATTGAAAATGCCGCCGCCTCCGAAAGAAGAGAAGCTCTCGGATCGGCAGATCGCGGATTTCACCCTGTGGATCAAGCAGGGTGCGGCCTACCCTGATGCGAAGCCGACGACGGCCGCGCGGAGCCGCGATCCGAACCACTGGGCGTTTCAACCTCTCACTGCCGCGGCAGCTCCAGCCGTCAAGAATGCCGCGTGGCCGCAATCGGAACTGGATCGGTTCGTTCTCGCCCGACTCGAAAGTGTTGAACTCAATCCGACGCCGGCGGCCGACAAACGAACACTGCTTCGCCGGGCGACGTTTGATCTGACCGGACTGCCACCGACCGCGGATGAGATCGCCGAGTTCCTCGACGACGATCGCCCGGATGCCTTCGCGCGACGGATCGACCGACTGCTCGCATCACCCACGTACGGCGAACGCTGGGGCCGGCACTGGCTGGATGTGGCGCGGTATGCCGACTCCAACGGGCTGGATGAGAACGTCGCGCACGGCAATGCGTGGCGATACCGCGACTACGTGGTCGAAGCGCTGAATCGCGACACGCCCTACGATGAATTCCTGGTCGAGCAGTTGGCGGGTGATTTAATCCCCGCCGCCGATCCGTCCGAACGGAACCACAACCTGATCGCGACCGGATTCCTGACCATCGGACCCAAGGTTCTGGCCGAAGTCGATGAAGCCAAGATGCAGATGGACATCGTGGACGAGCAGATCGACACCGTCGGCCGCGCGGTGCTGGGACTGACTCTCGGCTGTGCGCGCTGCCACGATCACAAGTTCGATCCGATCGACACCGCCGACTACTACGGTCTCGCCGGAATCTTCAAAAGCACGCGCACGATGGAGCACTTCAAGAAGGTCGCGAAGTGGCACGAGAACCCCATCACCACGGCGGACAGCACGGCCCGCCAGACTGCGTTCGACGAACAACTCGCGCAGAAGCGCCAAGCCGTCCAGTCACTGGTTGACCGTGCTGACGCGCAGGCGAAGGCCGCGCTGCCCGAGGGAACCGCGCCTCCGCCAAAGCTCGAAACACTCTACCCCGACGACACGAAAGCGGAGTTGAAGCGGCTGCGCGACGATGTCGCGCAGTTTGAGAAAACCGCTCCCGAAATGCCGTCGGCGATGGGAGTGTCGGAAGACAAAGTGGTCGACGTCGCGATCCACATTCGCGGCAATCCGCTGAAACTCGGCGACACCGTGCC
>JAYTIB010000455.1:0-11944 GCA_043732205.1 Schlesneria sp.
ACATCGTCGCCCCCCGCATAGACGCAGATTCCGCCATGCTTGACGATGATCTGCCGAGCGTTCGCGGCGAAGCCAGAAAGCTCGCGCGAGAACTCGCGATGCCGCATGGGCGAATCGAGGTTGCTCAGAAACTCGCCCACCCGATCGCCGTCGGCCGCGAGAACCGTGACGTACGGACTCGGCTCGCCAAGACGCCCCTGTGCCGTCTTGCAATCGATGAGCGATTGCAACGCCTCGCCCAGCCGCTGCCAATCGGCTTGGCTGTTATTGTGCCAGCGACCCGACTCCGGTTGAGACGGATCGTACAGTCCTGCTTCCCGCCACAGGTCTTGATGTCGGTTGCGCAAGGCCACCGTTCCATCAAAACGAAAATCGGCATACTGCCTGTGCTGGTGTGTGTCGATAGTTCCCACAATGTCGATGTCGCTCAACTGGTGGCAGACCTGCTTGAACCTCTCGAACGGAGCGCCCGTGGCCATCGCGGCTCGCAACCAAGGCTCGACTGCGACGCGCGTGACGGACGGAAACGACAGGTGATCAACGGCCACGCGCTTTGTCACACCGACGACATCGAGTTGCTCGCCGCGCGCCAATCGCAGTTTGGACGAACTGGCCACGAGATTCTCCTGCCGATCAGCTCTCGATGCGGACGGAGGCGGCTGCAAGACGGTCCCGCGTGCGCCGTCCAGCGACGACTTGGGCAATCCGGCATCATCTTCTGAGGCCGGTGAAAACGTGCGACATTGCTTGCGGCCCGCCAGCAACTGCATGACGCGCCGGCGCGATGTCGGATAGTCAACCGTCAGCGGTGTCCAGGCCGCGTAAGTCTCGATCACGTCGTTCAGTTGCCTGTTCCACGTGTCTTGACGAATCAAGTCGGACGGAAGTTTGGACCTCGCTGCTGTGGCAAACTTGCACCAACGGTCGCGCGCCGCCAGACGCGCTGCGTTGGCCGTCGCCGTTGGATCACATCCCGGCGGCAACTCGGCCAGGATCACATTCGCCACGTTGAGTGACGAACGTTCGTCGAGATCGTGCGCATCGGACGGCGCGGGAAAGATCAATCCCGTCTGTCGGGGATCGGCTCCAGCCTGCGTGACGCGCTCTTCCACAGATCGGGCCACCGCCTTGCTGACTTCGGACAGCAGAAACGACCCCAGCCATAAGTCGCGAGTCCGCCGCGCCGCCGCGATAAAGTCCTGCACCGGCCCCACGGCAATCGCCAAAAGATGTGCGGTCATGGGTGCTTCCCCGGAGCGAATTTCTGCTGAGCGAATTTCCAGAATGCCTCTGCGGCCGAGCCAGCCGCGCTTCGAGGGTTCGGCACTCCCCCGATTGGCGAGTCCGGATCTTTTGCGAGTACCGGTTCTCGAACGGGCACAACACTTGATGAAGTAATCGGGCTTTTCCCCGACTTCAGTTGGACGTGCTGAATCTCCGGCGCTTGCATGCGAACAATGCACGGCACGGCCGTCTGACCATCAGAGAATACGAGCGGTTTGATGATGAATGGACTGGCCATGCGCGAAGACATGAGAGGTTCCAAAGTTGTGTCGGCCGGATCTTTGTCCTTCAGCATCAGTCCGCCCCTGTCGCTGTCTTTGAAGTGGAAGATGATCGGCAGACCGAACTCCGCACGGGGGAAGGCGTCGATCGTCACCCCCGTCGCGGGATCATGCGTCTTCTCGGGCGAGTTCAGGTGAACGCCCGTCAGCCTGCGAATCGTGTCGGCCTCCGGCCATCGCGACCGTCCGGGGCGGCCTTGAGTGCCGGGCTTCCGAGCAATTCCATCACTCTGTCGGAATTCTCGCAGAGGCCTGACGGCAGATTGCCAAGCCGTAACGGGTGTCCATTGTCTTCGAACGTCGAACAAGAACTGCCCAAGAGTCGGCCATGCCCGCACCGGTACGGGGTATGTGACACCATACGTCGTCAATACACCGGCAAAGTAATCCAGTATGCCCTTGGCGGACTGACGCACTGACTCAGGGGGTGAAAGAGTCGGCGACATCAAGGTTCCGCAGCCACGTCGCGTCCGCGCTCCGATCCCTCCAAAGTTGACCCACGCCCAGACGGCACATTGCAGGTCGAGAAGCACGTCGGCTGACGCGGGTTCGAGAATCGGCTCTCCTGCTTTTACACGACGCGCGGCTTCCGATAAACGACGTGCATTCAGCACGGTTGTGATTCGTTTGTCTCTGCGAACACGCAGCCGCAGTTTGAACTTTCCGCCGGGTGGGAAGAAACGTGATGGTTCGTCGATGCCCAAGCCCGGTGACTTCCCCACGAATGGGAACAGAACATAAGCGACATCGTCCCAGCATTCCGCCAGAGCCTGATCTGCATTGAAGTCGTACTTAATCGAGTCACCGACCCGTTGTTTGTAAGCGCCGCAAGCACGAGGAATCGGAAACCGCACATCGGACAACGAAACATCGACGCGGCTGGGAAACTTCGTGTCGCCGAACAACTCCGCTTCATTCCACGCCAGGTCCGCCACGGTTTTGTATCTCGCGCCACAGGTGGCACGCCACCAGAAACGCAAGTGGCCGCGGATCGACTTTTCTGAGACTGGATGTGCGTTGTCAGGCTGTCCAGCGACAGTGCCGCCGCCAAACATCGGCGTCACGATCGTGATTTCGTAGGGAAGTTCGATCTCGCCCACGGTCGGCATCGGTTGTCCGTTTTCCAACTCAGCGATCATGTCATCGTCAAACGCATTCAGTAGCTTACTTCGGGGCACGATGATCTCCGTGACGAACCCATTGATAGGAGCGAGTTGACGTACAAGAACTTTCTCGCGAGGCCAACAGTGGGAGAGGAACGCGGCACGATGCCGCTCCCATCCGCGTTTGCAATGATGTGACGGCCCTCACTCATCGTGGACTCGGCGCACGGTTGTTTGAATTTCGTCGATCCGACCGCTATCGGTCCATGTCACGCGCATGATGGCGCGCACATGGGTGATGTGGCGATTAAGACGCAGCAGTCGGCCGACTGAATGAGCGCGGCCCTCGAAGTTGATGGTGGCGCTGTGCCGTCCGTCATGGTGGATGTCGCAGCGGATGAGGTCGGTGCGTTGGACTTCGGAGAGTTCATGAAGTTGGGCCGCCTGCCACTCGACTTCGCTGGCCGCGTGCAGGCGGAGTTGATTGGTCAACCAGTCGGGTAGTCGGTTCTGAAGGGGATGCCACGGAGAATCGACTCGATCGTCGCGTAACAGCAGTTCAATCATGTCCAGGGTCGCGGTGTGACGGGGTGCCAACTCGTGGACGGTCGCTTCGAGCGGTGATTCGTCGGCGGGGGTTGGATCTGGGACGCGGGCCACCAGTGTCACGACGTTACGGTTGGTCAGGCGTTCGTAGCGCTCGGCACAGCGGCTCAGGGCGAGGTTCTGGCTGCGGACATCGACGACCTGATCGCCGCCGTAGAGGAGATCGATGGGAAGTTGAAGTGGTGCATCCCGACGGAGCAGGGGGACAATCAGCGGCTCCTGCTGTCGAATCCCGGTGGTCCCGATTGAGGTGCCGCGCACGATGATTGACGCCCAGTTGGTTCCTGGCGGAAGTTCCAGGTCATCATTCAGGCGGCGAATCAAACCCGCGGTCGGTTTGAGCGACGAGGCCCGCGTGCCGAGGAAGTCGCCCAAGTGTTCGGCCAGAGCACAGCCGAGATGCGGTGTGGCGACCGTGATCACTCTTTCGACGTGCGGGATGTCATCCAATCCGGGCAGCGACCGCTGCAAGAGGGCGCGCACGACCAAGCCGCCGCCCGAGTGCGCCACGATCCGGATACGCCGCTGCCCCGTGAACCGCCGGATGTCGCGGAGCGCCTCAGCCAACTCAAGCGCCTTGAAGGCCAGGCCGTCGACATTGGCGGTCTCCGAAAAAAACAGCGCGAACACGCGCGCCGCTGCGGGAGTGGCGGAGTCTGTTTCGAGATGATCGGGCAGACGGAGCCGACCGGCTTGCGGTCGGATGACACCCCCGAACATGCGGCCACCTGCCGCGAGTCGGCCGATCAACCCCGACCACTCGTCGCGCCCGGCACCACGAGACTTCACGCCCCAGACTGTCAGCGGCACGTGCAGATCCTGTTTCAGCCCATGCACGAGCAGCACCACCGGACTGTCAGGAGTTGTTGCCATTGGGCGAGACTGTGCCGCGACCGAATTGGCCGAGGCCAGCCACACCGCCAGCACGCATTGCGTCAATTGCTTCAACATCATTTCATTCCCTCTTTGAGAGAGCTTTCACAGCGGAGCCGTTCGGTGCGCAAGGCTTCCAGATCCCGTTCGGCCCGGCCGCGGTGCAGGCGGACGTTGGCGAGTCGTTCGCGCCAGCCGACGCCACAGCCGGACGGTTGCGAACTCCGTTCGAGCAGGTTCCATTCGGCCTGTTCGAGTTCCGAAACACGATGTTGCAGCCAGGCCTCGAGAACGAGCAGTCGCGACAGTTGCTGACGAGTGGCGATCTGCGACGTCAACCGTTTTAGTTCGGCGGGCGATAGCAGCTCGGTCGGCATGTCTCCCGGTTGTGTGTCTTCGATGTCGATGGCGGGGATGGGCCTGCTTGCGGCCATCGGCTCGGCGGGTGCTGCCGCAGTCGGGACCGGTTCAACTTCGATTCGGTCCGGCGGCGTGTCGTTGCTGTCTGCCGTTGCCAGCCACGGTTGTTGTGACCAGTTCTCGACCTGCCGGGCGCTGGGCGGTTGCGGGCGGCAACCCGCCACGGCGACCAACACCAGCAAGCGGGTGACACACACGGCGGAGATGTTGTGCTCGTTCATTTCGCGGCCTCTTTCTTTTCCGGCAACGTGAGGATGCGAAGCCGGTCGAGTACACCGGCGCGGGATAGCGCGAGCTGGAGGCGCAGGAAGACTTCCGTCGCCCCGCGGCCGTCCTCACCGACCTCGATCGCGAGTTCAATTTGGTCCGCCGACTCTGACACGGTGTGGACGAGAGTGTCGAACGACTGTTCGTCGCCATTGAGGACCAGTCGGCCGTCGGACCGCAGTTCGACGCGCTGCGTTGCCGGAGCGGCACCCTTCGGGACAGGATGAGACCCGGACGGATCGATCAACGGCGGCAGCCGGAAGTCCACTTGCGGCGCTTGGTTGGTGTGATGAATCAACAGCACCAATCCCAACAACATGAAGACATCGAGAAAACTCGGTGGCAGCGCAAATGTGATGGTGGGGATGTCGTCGTCATCATTGTCGTTCATGGTGGACTTCCATTGTTGGGACGTTTGGAGAAGACGTTGTCGAGCGCGTGGCCGTTCCGGTTTCCAATGTCACCCGGTCCGGCGCGGTGTCTGGCCGTTGTTCGTCCCGTGCGGATCGGCACTGGTGGTATCGGGCTTGCGGGGGAGGTCGTGATCAGTTGGGAGCAATCGGGAGGGGGTACGCGGAACCGCCACGCGCGGCTCGGCAATCCGGTCCTCCTCGGCAAGGACCAACTCGGTGACAACGGTGAGCGTTTCTTTGATCTGAGGCATGAGTTCAACATAGCGCGACAAGGAATAGCTATGAAATGTGATTGCAATGCCAAGAATAAAGGTGCCCGCGACGGTCGTCCCGACCCCCAGGACAATCACCGCCATGCGATCCGCGGAGTCGCCTGCTTGAAGCAACGAGAGGCACGTTCCAAACAAGCCGAGCGCCGACCCGAGGTAGCCGAGGGCCTGCAATTGAATCCCGGCGCGACGCACCTGTGTCCGGAGCACGTGCAACTGTTCCAACAGTTCGCGTGGCGAACGCGTCGCCGCCACGAGTGGCCCGAGCCAGCCGAGTTGTCCCCGCGCCGGACCGGCCGCGGAGAGACGGTGTTCCCGCCGCCATCGCGCGAGGCACAGTGTCAGTTCCACCGGTCTGGCGAGCGGCTGCGTCCGGTGAAACAACACCCGTTCGAAGATGACCTTCAGTGTCCAAGTGCCAACCGCCAGCAATCCGAGCCAGGTCAAGGCTCCCAAGATGTTCAGGATGTCAGTTTGCATCTCATGCTCCTGTTCGACGTGTGAAGTTCTGTTGCCGTGGTGGCCCTGTGTTCGCGGCGAATCAATACTCTTGGCCGAAGTGTTCTTCGCTTCGTTCCGAAGACTCATGACAAGAACTCGCCCCCTGTGGATGTGATTATTCTGGTGCGGCGTTCCGTCTTGTCGGGTCCGGCAGGTTTCCTTTGTCACGTAGCACGGACGCCCACGTCCGTGCGAAACTTACATGGACGATTGGTGAACGGACGTGGGCGTCCGTTCTACGGCGGTCGATTCCCGCCGCGCGCGGTTTCATCGCGTCGCCTGCCTGGGTCGCTGCACGTCGATCACTTCGCCGAGCAATCTGCCATCGCGACCCGGCACCAGACGCAGCGTCACACACGTGCCCGGCGGGGGAGCCTTGGCTCCCAGTTCCTCACCCAGCAGTCGGTACAGCACCAGCGTCGGTCGCGGTGCGAGCCGGAAGCTGGCCTTCGCGGCGTGGTTCGGACCAAACTGTCGCTCGGCTTCCGCACGCAGCCGGTTCGACCAGCGTGACCGTTTCAACAGATCGCCCTCGAACCCGGCGCGCTGTGTGGATTCATCGACCTTGAATCGGCGTCCCGCCCGATCGACGAACACGGTGTGTGTGGAATCGTCCAGCACGTAGAAGTCGACCAGTGAATCGATCTGCTCGCTCGTCAGTTGCTCCGTTCGCAGGACGATGGAGATTTGTCCCTCTTCGCACCACATGCGGTAGTCCGTCACATGGTCGATCACCTCGACCGGCGTCAGTTCGTCGAGTGGCTTCGGATTCGCCTCGACCGCGGTGGCCACAGGCGCTGACTCCGGCAGTCCGGGTTCCCTCTCGAACGGATCATCGACAGCAGGCCGGGCGATCGGGGCGGTCTCGTCCCGTCGGGGCGGCTCGGTCTGAGGGAGCTTGTTTTGAGTCGAATCTTCGACCGTGGAGTCGGAGTTCTCTTCCGCGACGATCGTCGGTGGCGCGGGTGTCGGTTTGAGAACCGGCTCCGGTCCCACGACAGGTGGCACGGGATCGATGACGACGACGACCGGGGGCTCGGGCGGACGCGGTCCGGGCGGTGGCCCCGGTGGGACGCGGGGCGTCGGTGCCGATGTCCCGCCCACTGCGACGATGCTTCCCGCCACGATCAAAATGGCGGCCGACCACGACAGGACGTCGCGCGGCGTTGACGATTGATGACGCATGTGAAGTCTCCTGGATCTGAGTCGTATGTGATGTGCATGTGGTAACGGACGTCGCACATGGCCGAGTGTCTTACGCGTACTCGTACGCGTACGCGTACTCGTCCTCGTCGCACTCCAACTCTCTCGCCACCATGGGGAGCAGGAACAAGAGGACGAGGACGCGGTCACAGGTCTTCGAGTTCCTTGAGCTGGTCCAGTGGACTTGTGGCGGGAGCGGTGGGGGTGTTCGGCTTCGTTGCCGCGGACCGGCCGGGGACCATTCGTTCGCGCGGGGTGTTCAACTTGGGCAGCGGCGACCACTTCTTTTCCAACTCGGTCACAGAGACATTGCGGCGACGTTCCGTGGATCGCGTGGAGCGTGCCGACTGATCGCGGGCGAACCGGCGTTCTGCCGTCAGCACGCGCAACTCGGCGAGCCGTGTCATGACCGCCTTGGCCTCAGTTTCCAGCGTTTCCATGTCGCTCTTGAGGTCCAGCAGTTGCGGCTTGATGTCGTCGATCAACCGATGCAGCAGCCGGTCCCGGACATCTTCGTCATCGTACTGCTCGGCGATCTCTGTCGAACGGGTCGTCAGTTCCTGCTTGAGCTGCTTGGACCCGCCCTGCTTTTCAGCGAGTGATTTCCGCAGCGCCTGCAACCGTTGTTCGAGATGGGTCTCACGCTGTTCGAGGCGCGCCAGGTCGTTGCCGTGGTCCAGCTCGGCGAGGATTTCCGCCCCGAGCTTCAGTCCGTCGTGTGCCAGTTCCTGCGCCGGCCGCGCGAGTGCGGTTTCGAGTTTGCGTGCGACCTCGTGATTCTCCTCGGACTCGGCGGCGGTCGGTGCCGTCGCGGTGGCTGCGGGAGTCCGGGACGCCTTCGCAACGGGGATTTCCTGACCCCAGGCGATGGCTCCGAACAGGGCGATCAAACTCGACATTTGCAAGAGGCGTGTCATGGTTTCGATCCTGGTGAGGGGGAAGTCCGTCTGCCGCTGATGACGGATCGTCTCCCACCGATGGTGGGGGGCTCGTCAATCGCGGCCGACTTCAGCAAGGTGTTCGCAGCACGAGCAGCCCGGCTGACAAATTCGAGGTACAAAATCGCAGTCAATGTTTTAATTTCGCGGGGCAGACCGCAAAGCGACCCGGACGTTTGGAACGTCCGGGTCGCTGTCCCGTCCGATGCGCTGCCACTTCTCGAAGTCTGAGGCGGGAACGGACGAGACGGATGGTTCACGGAGTCGCTTCAACCTTGTCGCGGCGCTGGACGGCCTCCTTCAGGATCGTGTCCAGCAGTCTGCGATCCTCGGGCGACAGGGTGACTTGAGGCAGTCCCTTGATCACCCCCTTCAGCGGAGCATTCGCCTCGATCGCCTCGACGTCCCCCGAGTTTGGCACGGCGCCATTCATCGGTTTCCGCGTGACACCCAGCGCCTGCACGATCTCGCCCAGCATCTTGCCGCGTTCGAGCAGGTCGCGCGTTTCCAGCATCTGCGATTCGTTCTTGATGGCATCCAGCCGGCGTTCCGTCTCGATCCGTTGCACGCGCGCCAGACTGGCCAGCCGCGCGTCCACCAGGTCGAGCGACTCCAGTTCATCCGCACAGCGCAAGGTCAGACGCAGCAGTCGTGATTCGTCCGCCTGCTGTGCGGCGGCGAGCCGAGCCATCCCCAGCAGTTCCAGTTCGTCGCCTTCGTGCTCGATCTGATCGTGGCCGGTCGTCGCGTTGCCGCCGGCGCTCGCTTTGACCACACGGTCCGCTAGTTCGCGAACGCGCTCGTTTGTCTGGGCCAGCTCAAGGGTGCGGTCTTCCAGCTTGAGTTGCAGCGTGGCCGCTTGATCGGCCATTTCGTGGCGGGCGGCTTCCACGGAGGCGGTGACCTTCGACCGCAACCGCGCCTCATCCCGTCCCACGGCGAGGGCGATGTAGTTCACCCGCAGTGCGCCTTGTGACGTGCCATCGTTGGATTGCGCCGCCTTCGTGAGCAGTTCGTTCTGAATGTCGACCTGCCGTTTCAGCGTGGTCACTTCCTTCAGCAGCGTGCCCAACCCGCGCTCCTCGTGCGGCGGGGTCTCCTTGGGCTGGACGAACCGCAGCGGCGTCCGTTCCGACACGGGGGCGGTGGACGTTTGCCCGGACGCCAGTCCCGGCAACACGACCAAACCCACACACAGGCACCGACTCAGTTGATGAACTCGCGACATGATCTTGTTCCTTTGTTGACGGAGATGGTGACTGCGGTCGAACCACTCGCCGCAATCCTTCACACGATTCTTCACTGCACACGGTTCTTCGCACGTCGCCCGGCCGTCCTGACAAAATTGCGGCACGATTTCCGCGGAGGCGGACGCCGCAAATGGCGACGCACTCACGGAGCGACGTCTCGTTCAGGGCGACCGCCTCCCGAGACATCCGCGGCATAGATCGCATCGCGCGCGTCGCGAAGGCGATTCAAGTCGGCCATCAACTCCGACCGAAGCGCACGGTCGGTCTCGGTCTCCAGACGGTGTTTCAGCGCGAGTTCCTCCAGCAGCAGTTCGAGCACGCGGTCGGCGGCCGACAACGGCGGAGGCTCATGTCGCGCATCGGCATTCCCGTCAGCCGACAGCGACGGCTTCCCGGCCGTCACGGCCTGAACAGGTGGCGGCACCGTCGGTTGTTGCTCTGGCACCGCCTCGGTCGCCGTCGACGTGGTCGCCACCGTCGTGCTCGCCACAGTCTTGGTCAACGCCGTCTCGCTCGCCGCCGACGGGACCGTGGGCGCGGCCGCGGAGAGGCTGTCATTGCCATGCACCGCTCCCTCACGGTCGCGGCTCGAAAACTTCACAGCCGCGGAGCGTGGCGTCGGCGCGCAACCGCTCAACCCCAGACACAACAACAGCCCGATGACACGGAACACTTCCACAGGACCAGTCATGATCGTTCTCCCTCCAGAACCGGCTTCGTGTCGCACGCGCCGGCATCCGTCGGAATGCGGTGGCAATGCGGCAACTCGTTCTTCGCCGAAGCGTGCGGTGTCATGACAAAATGCTGCGCGTGGACACGGTTTTCTGGTGACGGGTCTCGGACCTCCGTGCGTTGGGAGCCCCATCCCTGTTGAGAACGTGTTTGTGGCCTGCGATTTTGTCATGCGTCTCCGCCCGGACGCGAACAACTCGTCGACCCGCGCGACCGAATCGCGCGATGTCCGCCATGAACGATGAGCGCTTGCGGAGACATCTCGATGCGCTATCTGGTCGCCTATGACATTGCCGATCCGGGCCGCCTGCGTCGCGTCGCAAAGACTATGGAACGGGCCGCCATTCGTTGTCAGAAGTCCGTCTTCGTGCTGGAGGCGACGCCGGAGCAGGTGCAACAGTTGCTCGATCGACTCGTCCCGCTGCTCGACCTGTCCGCCGATGTCGTCCAAGCCTGGCGCTTGAGCGGCACCGAACGGACGACTGGTCAGGTGCGGGGACTCGCGCTTCCGGCCGACGCGGTGTGCGCAATCGGCTCGACCGAATCTCAACACTTCATTTCAGGAGACCTCCGATGACCGAACGAGTGATCGCTGTCCCCCGGTTTTCTCTCGAACTTCCCGCCGATGCGGGGCGGTCTCCAGCAGACGTGCCTGCACCGGTCCCCTTGGAAATCGCGGGCGAACGAGTGCGCGGCGAAGCCCCTGTGCGGAGATCAATCGCACAGAACGAAACCGGTGTCGTGCGGGCGGTCGCGAGACAGGTGCGTCATCAACCGCGACCCGTCGCATCGTTGATGTCGTGGGTCATCGACCGCCGCAACATCGACGCGGCCTGGGAACGCGTGTCGTCCAATCCCGGAGCCAACACGCCGGGCCCGGACGGTGTGACCTGTGGAGACCTCGCGCGGCGACTCCACGGTTGGTTGACTCAACTGACGGACGAACTGCGACGCGGCGAGTTTCGACCGCGCCCGCCGCGCTGGATCGACATCCCCAAGTCTTCGTCTCCTGACTCGTTTCGCCGGATTGGTGTCCTCACCGTGGCCGACCGTGTCGTCCACCAGGCGCTCAAGCAGGTGCTGGAACCGGTGCTGGAACCGGCGTTTTCTGAGGACAGCTTTGGATTCCGCCCCGGCCGCTCCGTGCCCGCCGCCCTGCATGCCGCGACCAGGGCCCTGTCATTTCCCGTCGCCGAGATCGCCCCCTTCACCGTCGCAGTCAAGCTGGATGTCGCCGATTGCTTCCCCTCCATCGACCACCAGGAACTGCTCCGGGAACTCGAACGCCATGTCGCCGATGGTGAACTGCTGTCACTGGTCGGTCGTCTGTGTGCCGCGGGAGGCGACACGGTGCGGACTTGGTGGGCGACGCGTCAGGTGGGGATCGTGCAGGGGAGCGGCTTCTCGCCGCTGCTGTGCAATCTGTTTCTGAATCGGCTGGACGAAGCCGTGGCCGCGTGGGCGCGGACGTCGGGCCGGGCGGTGCGACTGCTGCGCTATGCCGACGATCTGCTGCTGCTGGCCGACAATGGGGCCACCGCCCGCGCGGCGGGCCGGGTGGTCCGCCACGCCGCCCGCGATCTCAAGTTGACGCTGCGCGAGTCGAAGAGCGAACTGCGTCCGGTCAGTGATGGTTTCCGCTGGCTCGGTGTCTACGTTCAACGACGGTCGGGTACCTGGTCGGGACGCGTGGAGTACGGTTACGACATCCCCGATGACAAGGCCGCGTCGATGCTCGCGGCGCTGGACGAGATGACGCGTCCGCCCTGCGACCGCATCGCCGCCGACGCCCTGCGCCTGTCGC
>JAYTIB010000456.1:0-1695 GCA_043732205.1 Schlesneria sp.
GCGGCCGTCGGCCCCAGATAGGCGGGGCCGCACGAACTGTGCATGCGAGGAAGGCAAACGTACGGGGGAACCGAACCGCGCGGACCGAGCGTCTTGGACACGATCGAACCGAGCGATGGGAACTGGTTGTTCGGCTTCAAATTCGGATTGAAGCCGGCACGCGGCGCGTAGCCTGTCAGCATCCAATGGTCGGCGGGGCCGTGGTCCGAATTCGCGTGGGTGAACGACCGCAGCAGCGCGAACTTGTCCGCCTGTTGGGACAGTCGGGGCAGGTGCGAACAGACGTCGATGCCGGGAACGTTGGTCGCAATCGGATCGAATTCGCCGCGGAATTCGACCGGTGCCTGCGGCTTCATGTCCAGCGTGTCGATCGTGCTCAATCCACCCTTCAGGAACAGGATGATCAACGAGACGTTGTCGCGTCCGTTGGTGTTGCCTGGTTCGGCCGCCGCGGCCTGTCGCAACAGCAGTTCATTCAGCGTCAGACTGAATCCGGGCGCGGCCGCCACACCAATCCGCAGGGCGTCGCGTCGGGAGAATCCATCGCAGAAGCTTCGGGGCATCATGTCACCTCGTCTGTGGTTCACGGTCAGGGGTCGGGTGTTCAAATTTCAAAATTGGCCTGATTTCCGCGTGATCCATGAATCGTTGATCGTCAGGCCAATTTTGAAATTTGAACACCCGACCCCAAGCGTTAATGGTTGAATGCAAACTCCAGGCTGTTGAGCAATGACCAAGCCAGATCTTCCGCCGCCGACTGCCGTCGCGCGGGCCCGGCCTTGGCGAAATGTTGAATCGCTGCCGCACGCTCGTCGTCGGGCGGGAACCGGCTGAAGAACGCCAGATAGATTTCGGTGACGACGCGGCCATCGTCGTTCGGATGGTCCCGCAAGATCGTGACGATCCGACCGGCATCGTGACCGAACTTGGCTTCCAAGTTGGGGGAATTCAACGTGTGCAGCACTTGAGCCACCGTCGGGGATGAGACCCGTTCGCACTCACAGACGGTGGTCCGACTGGGGCGGCCCGTCGTCGTCAGGAAGTAATTGGTGACTTGGCTGTCCCACAACTGGACTGCCCGCGATCCGACCGGGACGCCGTCGAACTTTTCGGGGACACCTGTCGCATCGCAGATCGCGTCGAGCAGCACTTCCGCATCCAACCGACGCAGCAGCGAGCGGGAATAGTTCTGCTCGTCATTCTGGTTAGTCGGGTTGACCGCCGTGGAGGCTTGGTACGTGCGCGAGGCGATGATCAACCGCATCAACTGATGCAGGTCGAACTGCGACTTCGTCAAGTGGCCTGCCAGTGCATCGAGCAAGTCGGGATTGGTCGGCGGATTCGTCGAACGAACGTCGTCGACCGGTTCCACGATGCCACGTCCCAGGAAATGAGCCCACGTGCGGTTGGCAATGTTGCGGGCGAAGTAAGGATTGGTGGGAGCAACCATCCAATCGGACAGCACACGCCGTCGATCTCCATCAGCATTGGCTTCCGGCATCGGGGTGCCGAGCGGGTGCGCGTAGATGTTCGCGCCGGACCGCGGGTGTTTCGTGATGTCGTTCCTCGTCGCCAACAGCATCTCGCCGCGCGGGGTCGGCTTGAACGTCATTGGAACGAAGAACGCCTGCATGCCGAAGTAGTCGTCCTGACTCCAGCGGTCGAACGGATGGTGGTGGCACTTGGCGCATTCGA
>JAYTIB010000457.1:0-11928 GCA_043732205.1 Schlesneria sp.
GGATGCTCCGAGCTTCATGGCGATGGACCGCGACACCGGCAAGGTTCTCTGGACCGACAATTCACCGGGACGGAACATCCTGCACGCGCAGTGGGCATCACCCGCCTACGGCGTGTTCAACGGGCAGGCCCAGGTGATCTTTCCGGGAGGCGACGGCTGGTTGTACAGCTTCGATCCGAAAGGCAACGGCCAGGGTGGTTCGCGACTGCTCTGGAAGTTCGATACGAATCCCAAAGAATCAATTTATCTGCTGGGCGGCCGATCGACTCGAAATCAAATCATCGCTTTTCCCGCGATCTACGACGGCCTGGTGTTCATCGCCGTGGGTGAAGATCCGGAACATGGCGAAGGAGTGGGCCATCTCTGGTGCCTCGATCCCGCCCATCGCATCAACGGTGCCGATGTGAGCGAAGTCCTGGCCGTTGATGCCGCGAGCAACCTCATTCCGCATCGACGGCTGCAAGCCGTGAATGTCAAGCTGGGTGAAGGGACCGTGCCGAATCCCGACTCGGCGGTGTGCTGGCACTACACCAGCCAGGACCGAAATGCCAATGGGAAGATTGAGTTCGAGGAGCAATTCCACCGCTCGATGAGTACTCCGGTGATCAAGGATGACATCCTGTACGTGGCGGACATGTCCGGACTCTTTCATTGCCTGAACGCCAAGACCGGCGATGCGTACTGGACCCACGATCAGTTTGCGGCGACCTGGGGCTCGGCATTGCTGGTCGATGGCAAGGTCTATGTGGGCGATGAGGATGGCGACGTGACGATGTTCAACCACTCGGCCGATCCGGCGATTGCATTGCCAAATGGCGCTCCGCTCGCGGAACCTAACATGGTGAATTCCATCTACTCGACGCCGATCGTGGCCAACAACGTCCTGTACATCGCCACGAAAAACATGCTCTACGCCATTCAGGACTACCCGGAACGCAGTCCCCCCGGCACCGATGTGCCCGACGCCACCAACCCGTCGAATCGGCAGCGCGTTTCGGACTATGAATGAGATTGACGGCATCGTGATGTGCCTGCCCTGGCAGTCTTCTCGTGACATTCCTGCGGAGGCGTTGGCGAAGACCCGTCGGGGATTTCAAACGGAGACGACAATCTTCGCACGTCGCGCGCTTCGCCGAGCTGTCGATGGCGTCTGGACTATTGAGGCCGAGGTATTTCACCTCGGTCTCACGTGGCGACCTTCCTTGCAGAGGAGCGGCTGATGTTCGTGAAACGCAGATGGCTGTTGGCGGCGTTGATGCTGTTGGTGTGCGGGAACATCGGGGCTGCGGAGGAACCGAAGCCGGCGACTCCCGCAGCAGGGCCCGCCGTGGGCGAGGCGGTTTCGGTCTTCAAAAGCAGCGATGACCGGGGGGAGGCGTGGGACTCGGCCGAGCACGTCGGGAAGAATTACCTGGTGGTCTATTTCTATCCCGCCGACTTCACGGGGGGCTGCGGCAAGCAGGCCGAAACGTTTCGCGACACGATGAGTCAGTTCACCGACCAGGGCATCGCCGTGATCGGCGTCAGCGGCGACGCGGTCAAGACCCATCAGTTGTTCAAAGAGGCTTTGAAGCTGAACTACACGCTGCTGGCGGATGAGGCCGGCGAGGTCGCCGCCAAATTTGGAGTTCCCAAGTCGCCCGGCGGATTCGTCATGCCATACGGCCCCGACCGCAAGCCGCTGCTCAATGAGGCGGGCGAGCGGTTTCGCATCGAACGCCAGGCGACGTTCGCGCGCTGGACGTTCCTGGTCGGCAGGGATGGCAAGCTGCTCTACAAGAACACGAAGGTCAACCCGGCCAACGACGCCAAGCAGATTTTGGAATTCGTCCGCAATGAACAGACGATCGCCGAAATCAGGAAACTCGGCGGCCAAGTGGAGGTCGATGAGACCAGCCCAATCCGCACGGCGACTTCGGTGCAGATGGTCGGTTGCCGGTACAAAGACGATGACCACGTCTGGCTGGCGTCGCTGCCGCTGCTGCGGACCGTGCGTCTGGGTCACAGCATCACCGATGCGGGCCTGGTGAATCTGGCGGGATTGAAGAATGTCGAGGCCCTGACCATGCCGGGAGCACCGATCAAAGGTTTCGGTCTGTCCCAACTGAGCGGCCTCACGAAACTCCGCACGCTCGATTTGGAAAGCACTCAGATCAGTGACGCCAGTCTGGTCTATCTCCAGGGTTTCAAGGAACTGCAAACGCTGAACCTCGGAAGCACGCCCATCACCGGTCGCGGCTTGCAGCATCTCAGTGAAATGACGAGCCTCGAGTCGCTGAACCTCGATTTCACCGACGAGTCGCTGACCGATGACGCCATCAAGCAACTCAAGGGACTGACCAAGTTGAAGACGCTGGTCCTCAGCAACTCCAGCGTGACCGATGCCGGTTTGGAGACACTCAAGGCATTAACCCATCTCGAAACGCTCAACGTCGAAGGCACCTTCGTCACCGACGCAGGGGTGGTCGACTTTCAAAACGCGCTGCCGAAGGTGAAAGTGATGCGGTGAACTGTTTCCTTCCCACGCGGACACGCCGTGCAAAGATATGCGAGCGAGGCGGTGCCGTCATCGGTGTCTTGGTATCGGTTTCCCCTGCAAGAACCGGCGGCTGGTGGTCGAACAACTTTCATTTGCCCCGTAGCACGGACGCCTCGTCCGTGCGGAACCTTCAGATCCGATGGACGCACGGACGAGGCGTCCGTGCTACAGCAACCCGGCAAATCCAAGTTGTTCGACCACTAACGCACCAGCGACTGGATGTGATTCCACAGCGGTCCCGGCACGAAGAACAGGCCGATCGTTCCGACCGTGCAGACGGCCGCCGCCACCAGCGACGGAATCTCGTGCGGCCGCGTGTCCGCACTGCGGTCGACCGGCTCGCGCAGATACATCACCCCGATCATCCTTAGGTAGTACCACGCCCCCAGGGCGGCGTTGGTGCCCAGCAGACAGGCCAGCCAGCGGCTGGATTCCGTCCCCTGCGACCACGCCGCGAAAAACAGATTGAACTTGCCGAGGAATCCGGCCGTCGGCGGCAACCCCGTCAGGCTGAACAGGAAGACCGACAGGACCAGTGCCAGCGCCGGCTTGGTCCGGCTGAGTCCCGCCAGATCGTCCAGCGATTCGATGCGGCGATTGGACCGGGCCGCCGCGATCAGCACGGCAAACGCCCCCAGCGTCATCACCCCGTACACGGCCAGATAGAACAGCAGCGCGCGGATCCCGCTGACCTGCTGCGAAGCCTGCATGCCGACCACCAGACCGACCAGCATGTAGCCGGCGTGAGACACACTCGAAAAGGCCAGCAGCCGGCGGACGTCGGTCTGCATCAGGGCCATCAGGTTGCCGGTGAACATCGTGACCACCGCCAGCCACCACAGCAGGTTCGTCGCCGCGGGGATCATCATCCACGAGTGCATCGCCGAGTCACCCGCCGCCGCCGGAACCATCAACCGCAACAGCGCGACAAATCCCGCGACCTTGGGGACGAACGAGAGCATGGCGGCGGCCGAAGGCTGCACGCCCTGGAACACGTCGGGGGCGTAGAAGTGGAACGGCACGGCGGTCAGACGGAAGCCGAGTCCCGCGATCAGCATCACCGTCGCGACCGCCACCAGCGCGTTGTGCGGCAGGTTGCCGCCGCTGGCGAACGCCTGGTGGATCGCCAGCAGGTTCGTCGTGCCGGTGGCCCCGTACAGGTAGCTCATGCCAAACAACACGATCGCCGACGAGAAGACGCTGAGCAGGAAGTACTTCAATGTCGCCTCCTGCGCGGGGGCGTCGCGCCGGGGGAGCAGCAGGAACAGGTACGTCGGAATGCTGATCAGTTCCAGCGCCACGAACAGTCCGACCAGATCGTTGGACGCGGCCACCAGGTTCACACCCGCCAGGATTGCCAGCAGGCAGGCGTGGCTCTCCGCGGATCGCGAATCGTCCGCCTGGTTCCAATGCAGCAGGACTAGGATCGCGCCGGTGGCGATGGTCAGCCCGCGGATGAACAGCGTCAGTCCGTCGGCCACGAATGGTCCGGTCGTGTGCGGAGCTTCAACGGCATTCCAGCCGATGCACCCGGCGATCAGCAGTGACAGCAGTGACAACCAGCCCCAGCGATGCCGCAGTCCGGCCGGCGCTTCACCCCGCTCGCTCACCAGGAACGGAGCGGCAAAGAAGATCAGGCAGACGGTGGCCAGCAGCACTGCTTCGGGCAGCACCAGTTGGATGGCACCGTTCAGGTTTTGAAGAGATTCATTCACGGGCGAACTTCCGATGTCGGGGCCTCGGGTGCGGCCAACTTCTGCGAATTGGGATTGGATTCAGGCGCGGGTGTCGCGGATGTCAGTTTGGTCACAGACTCCACAGCGGCACGCGGTAATTGCAATTGGAAAAAGGCAGGATTGCCGGTCCCCCTGGTTGCCCGCACGTCACCATACAGCACCGTCAATGATTCCACGTCGGGACGGATCAGGTCGAGAACCTGTTGCGGGAAGATCCCCAGCCACAGGCACATCGCCAACAGCGGGGCCAGCGCCAGAACTTCGCGGGCATTCAAGTCGGCGATCGGTTCGTGTCCGTGGTGGGGCGGTTCCTGCAGCGGTCCGAAGAACGCCTTCTGCAGCACCCCCAGCAGATACCACGCACTCAGCACAACACCTGCGGCTCCGATCACCGCCAGCAGCGGATCACGTTTGAACATCCCCATCAGCGCCAGCACTTCGCCGACGAATCCATTCAACCCCGGCAGGCCGATGCTCGCGAACGACGTGAAGACCATCGCCACGCCGAGCAGCGGCAAGCGGCTGGCGAGGCCACCGAGTTCGCTCAACTGCCGCGTGTGATAGCGTTCGTAGAACATGCCGACGATGCAGAACAGCGCCCCCGTCGACAGGCCGTGGTTGATCATCTGCAGCACGCCGCCGCTGACCCCTTCGTTGTTCAGCGAGAACAGGCCGAGCATGCAAAAACCGAGGTGCGCGACGGAACTGTAGGCGACCAGTTTCTTGATGTCGTTCTGGGCCAGGGCACAGAACGAACCATAGATGATCCCGATCACCGACAGGATGCCGATCAACGGCACGCCGACATGTTCACACGCCTTCGGCAGCATCGGCAGGCACAACCGCAGGAAGCCGTACGCGCCGAGCTTCAACAGCACACCGGCCAGCAGCACGGAACCGGCCGTGGGGGCTTCGACGTGCGCCAGCGGCAACCATGTGTGAAACGGAAACAGCGGCACCTTGACCATGAAGCCGGCGGCGATCATCAGGAACAGCGCGACCTGTGTGGCGGGGTCCATTCCATGCACCGCCAGCAAGGCCGCGATTTCCGGGATTGAGAACGGGTTCACAAGTGGCGAGTGCGAGTTGATCCCCACCTGGTGGGCTTCGACCACCAGCCAGACCAAACCGAGCAGGGTGATCACGCTGCCGGCCAGTGTGTAGATGAAGAACTTCCCCGCCGCATACCGCCGGAGCGGCCCGCCCCAAATTCCGACCATGAAGAACAGCGGGATCAGCGTGAATTCAAAAAACACATAGAACAGCACCAGATCGAAGGCACAGAAGACGCCGATCAGGCCGCTTTCAAGGATCAGCAGGCTCGCGTAGAACTCGGCCGGCCGCTCGGAAATGGCCGTCCACGAGACCAGCACGGCGGAGATCGTCAGCAGCGTGGTGAGCAGCACCATCGACAGGCTGATGCCGTCCAGACCGAGATAGAACTCCAGGTTGACCGGTGGCGCTTCACCGAGCGCGGGGACCAGGGTCATCCAGGTGTGCTTGAGTTCCAGATGCGGATGCACCGGCCCGGTGTTGCCCGAATGACTGCGATCGACCGCCATGAACTGCGATGCCACACCGAGCGACACCAGGAACGTCGCGAGCGTCGCCAACAGCGCGGTCCAGCGCGCCCGGACCGGCGGCGCCTTCGCATCGAGCAGCAGCAGCATCGCCGCCACCGCGGCCGGAAGAAAGATCAGGATGACTAACAAACTGGGCATGGAAACCTCAAGCAGAGAAGTCAGAGATCAGGGGTCAGAGGTCAGAGGTCAGAACGAGGGCAACGTCACCAATGAATGCCCTCATTCCACCACCGCTCCCCCATCGACTGCCTTCGTCCTCTCCTGTTCTGACCTTTGACTTATCCAATCAACGCATCGTATTCCGCATGACTGCCAATCCAAAACCACTGCACGCCTCCCGGAACGGGCACACCCAACGCCCGATGGTGAACACCGATCCGCACGCTCCGAAACCGACCTTCACGAACCTGTTTGAGATTCAGCGACGGATGTCCGGGGTTCTGCTTGAGCAATTCGTAGTTCTCGGTCGCCAAGTTTTGAATCCGCTTGGGAAGCGAGTTGAAACAATCCCAGAATCGCTTGGAAGTGAAGTGCCTCACAGTTCCCGAGCCTTGCCTTCGCGGTATTCCTTCAACGCCTCCCCGGCCAGCGCATCCAACTTGCCTGCCGCCGCATCGGATTCAATTTGAGCATCCCAGGCGGCTTCATCGAAATTCACGAACCATGCGCGAAACTTGGACAGCTCTTCCACCGGCAGTTGCTCGATGGCTCGCTCAATGGACTCCACTGCGGTCATCGTTCGCCCTCCCACACCAAACTCAAATACCTGTTCGAATATCCGCCTTTTCCCATTACATCCCGCCCGCCAGTGCTCTCAACACCGACAGCAGGCAGACGACCAGGCCGATCAGCATCACCACCGCGTAACTTTGCACGTGACCGTTATGAATCGGCCGCAGCACGGCACCGAACAGGCCGGGCAGGAAGCCGAAACAGTCGACGATCACGTCGATCACCCAGCGATCGAAGAACTCGGAGATCTGCGCCACCAGCCGCAGTGGTTTCACGATGTACCGCAGATAGAGGGCGTCGAGCTTCAAGCCTTCCAGCGAGAACGCATGCAGCGGTGACAGGCTGCTCTTCAAATTGCGGGCGATCCCCGGCGACTTCACATAGCACAGATACGCCAGGCCGATCCCGGCGATCGCCAGCACACTGCTGACGCCCATCATCAGGATGTTCGGTTCGAGATGAATCCCTGCCGGCAGTCCCGGCGTGTGCGCCAGGTAGCCGGCGTACAGATGCGTCGGTCCGGCCAGTCCGCCGATCACCAGGGCCGCGGCACCGAGGATCAACAGGGGGACGGCCATCGCCGGAGGCGCATCGTGCGGATGGTGTCCCGCCTCCTCCGGAAACTTCTCGTCGCCCCAGAAGGTCATGAAGTAGGCCCGGAACGTGTAGAACGCGGTCATGAGCGATGTCAGCAACGCCACACTCAAGATCACCATGTAGAAGCCGCCATGTTCGGGATGCTTGGTCGCTTCGAAGACGATCGACAGGATTTCGTCCTTGCTCCAGAAGCCCGACAGCAGCGGGAACCCGGCCAGCGCCAGGGCACCCGCCAAAAAGGTGAGGTGCGCGATCGGGAGCGCCTTGCGCAGGCCACCGAACCGCCGCATGTCAATCACGTCACCCATCGAGTGCATGACCGAGCCGGCCGACAGGAACAGGACCGCCTTGAAGAAGGCGTGGGTGAACATGTGGAACATCGCGAACGTCACCGCCAGCGTGGCGATGTTCGTCCCCGCGCCCGCGGCCCCCAGCGCCATGAACATGTAACCCAACTGGCTGACGGTCGAATACGCCAGCACCCGCTTCAAATCGTACTGCGTCAGCGCGATGACGGCCGCGATCAACGCCGTGATGGCGCCGATCCCCGCGACGCACATCTGCGCCGTCGGCGAATGCACGAAGAACGGAGTACACCGCGCGACCAAGTACACCCCGGCAGTCACCATCGTCGCGGCGTGAATCAGCGCCGACACGGGCGTCGGGCCCTCCATTGCGTCCGGCAGCCAGACGTGCAGCGGGAACTGGGCCGATTTTCCGATCGCCCCCACGAACAACAGCAGGCAGATGAACGTGAAGATCGCGGGTTGCTGGGTCACGATGTTCGCGATGGTCGTGGGGTCTTCGAACAGCTTCGTGAAGTCGAGCGTGTCGAACGTCTGCCAGACCAGGAACACGCCGAGAATGAACCCGAAGTCGCCGATGCGGTTGACGACAAACGCCTTCTTGGCCGCCGCCGCCGCGCTCGGCTTCTGAAACCAGAATCCGATCAGCAGGTAACTGCACAGGCCGACCGCCTCCCAGAAGACGAACATCAGCAGGAAGTTGCCCGCCAGCACCAGCATGCACATCGAAAACACGAACAGCGCGATCGACGCGAAGAACCGCGGGTATCCCGGATCACCCCGCATGTACCCGCTGGCGAAGATCGCCACCAGCAAGCTGACCACGGTCACCATCACCAGCATCAGCGCCGCCATGGCGTCGGCCCGCAGCGTCGGATTCACCACCAGCGTGCCGACCCGGATCCACGGGACCGGGACTTTGGTTCCCCTGGGTCCGTCCTCTTCCCCGAAGACATTCGTCGAGATCGCCGTTGACGGCTTGACGGGAGCATGCGGGGCCGGCTTGGCCTGTCCATCGGCAGGCTTCGCATCGTGACCCTTGTCGCCCTGGTGTTCCTTCTTGTCGTCCGATTTTTCGCCGTGATTCGTCACCGCATGGTCGGCGGGCGGCGCATGCGTGTCGTCACCGAACCCCATCGGGACGACATTCAGCAGCAGATGCACCGACAACGCGGCCGAGATGGCGATCGCCAGCACGACCGGCCGGTGCGCATACTGCCGACGGACCGCGTGTCCGACGACCACGATCCACAGGCACGCCAGCAGCGGCGCGGCCGGGATCAGCCAGAGAACGGTGGAGGGTGTCAACCAGTCGAACACGGGATCAGTCTCTTTCTTCGGTCGGTCCATCGATCAAGCCGGCAGGACCACGCGGTACACAGATCGGGCCGATCCGTACCATCCGCGGTCACTCCGGGGGAATCAGGTTTTCTTGGCCGGGGTCGCGGGAGCGCGGCCGGCGGGGATCAGGTGCGGCAGATCGGCATTGGGATCGACGGGCATCGGCTGCGGCGGCACGCCGCCTCCGGACAACACCGGCAGATCGTCTTCACCCAGGTTCCCCCACAGGAACACGTCGAGCGACTTGCGTCGCTGATAGAGCGTCAGGATCAGCGACAGCGCCAGACCCGCTTCGCACGCGGCGATGGTCAGCACGAAGATCGTAAAAACCTGTCCCTGCGGATTGCCGTGATACCGGCTGAACGCGGTCAGGTTGACCGACACTCCGTGGAGCATCAGTTCGGTCGACAGCACGATCAGAATCAGGTTGCGGCGTGTGAGAAACCCGATCATTCCCAGGGCGAACAGGATCGCCCCCACGACAAGCTGACTTTCGAGAGCGGTGGATGTCATAGTGTTCCCTGAGACCTCCGCGGCGCGAGGGCGATCGCACCAATCGTCGCGATCAACAGCACGGTCCCCGCCAATTCGACCACGTACAGGTAATCGGAAAAGAGCGACCGGCCCAGCACGCGCATCGAGCCGATTTCCGTCTTGTTGCTCTGGGGTGGCTGGCTGAACACGTTGGCCCTCGTCTTCGCATCCAGTGCCACGAACTGACCCAGCCGCGCGTCGTCGGCCAGCTTGCCGTCGATCCCGCCCCACTCTTGTAGTGCGAACAACAATCCGCCCAGCAACACGAACGACAGCACGCTGGCCATCGCCGGTTGCACGGCCCGACTGTCATAGTTCGCGGTCGCCGTCTGCTGCGCGAGCATGATGACAAACAGGAACGTGACGACAATCGCCCCGGCGTACACGATGATCGTGGCCGCCGACAGAAACGGCGCCGAGTTCAGCAGGAACAGACCGCACACGGCGAGCGTCGTCATCGCGAACCACAGCGCCGCGTAGACCGGATTCCGGTCGGTGATCATCAGTCCGGCGGCCAGGATCGCCGTGCCGGAGAACAGATAGAACATCACATCGCGCACGGGCTCTCCGACCGGCGGCAGCAGCGTCGCCTGCAGCCCCAACAGCGCCCCCAGCGCAACCAGCCCGCCGAGAATCCGCGACCGCCCCTTCTCGCGCGGCAACAGCCACCAGACGGCCAGCCAGCCCAGCACGAGCGGCACCAGCACCGCGGCATTTTCATCTGACCACTTCATCGCAGTTCCCATGGAATCAAACAGCAGGCCAAGACCTGCGGGAATGTCACTCGAAGGGCCGGAGTCTAACCGCATCCTTCCCGAAAATCACCAATCCACACCAAGCTGCCCGGCATTCCGAATCGAAGCCACTGCGTCTCCGAATTCTTTCATGACAGTGAGCCGTTCGACACGCCTCACTCAAAGCCGCAATGCCTACTGACGGTGCATTGTCCGCCACACAATGCCACCAAACACCGCGAGTGCCAACACGACCAAGCCGAGCCATGTCACGGAGCCGGCTGAGTTCGGCGCGGCGGGGCCATGTTCGTTCTGGGTGGTCGCTGACGTTTCTGTGGGCCGGTCGGAAGTCGGGGCCGACGGCGCACTGGGGGCGTCTTGCGCTGCGGGATCGTTTTTGGCGGCGACCGGAGTCGGCGCGGGCGCGACGATTTGGGGGCGCGTGTCAAGCGGTGCGTCGAGCCGGGTCAGCGAGAAGTTGATGATTTTGAGCACACCAGCATCCGACTCGGATTGCTGGAGACTTTCGAGAAACGGCCGGACGATATCGTTCGCCAGTCGCGTCTGCTCCCGTTCGTCGATCTGCTGTCGCTGCGGAAGCGATGCCCGGCGACGATCGCGCAGCGTGCCGAGCGCGAACACGCCCCAACCCCGTTCGGCCGGACTCTGCAATTTCCGAACATGCTCCACAAGTTCGCGGACGATCCGCTCGTCCTGCATCAGGCACAGCAACTTGGCCGCATTGTCGCGCAGGATTCCATTTTCGACCTCGCTTCCATGAAGAATCAGTTCGGACGCCGCGCGGTGCCACAGCCCCTCCAAGAGTTCCCGTGCCTCACCCTGAGTTTTGAAGTCCCCCAGTTGCAGCACCAGCCGATTCACGAGGGCCTTGAACTGCTTGGAGTCCTCCTCCGGTAATTCCGCGAATCGCTTCTCGTCCAGATTTCCCAGCGCGATCGCCAGCGTGACCAGTTGCCGCCGATTGGACGCGTGGACGAACGACTTCAGCAATTCCGCTGGCGACTGTCCGACCGTGGGTGGCAATGCCGGCAACAACGCGGTCTTGGCCGCCGGCTCTTCAGCCGCCGACAGCGACGAACCAGCGGTCATCGCGAAGAAGAGCGAGGCCAGACTGAGAATTAAATTGTGCCGTGACAAGTTGGCCCTTCGCTTCCTATTCCGAAATCACACCGGGCGAGGCCGCCTGCGCCGATCGGTCGTCGCCCAGAACCGACGTCGCCGGGCCGAGGGTTGGCAGTTGCTCGAAGTCGCTGGCGGGGCCGAGGCGTCCCTTGTGGGTGCGGACCGGATCGAGTCCGCAATCCTTTGTCTGGTCGAAGACACTCAGCAGCTTTTCCTTGTCGAACAACATCTCCTGGCGGGTCATCCCCGTCAGGTCGTAGATGTGCGTCATCTCGATCGCGTCGACCGGACAGGCTTCCTCGCACATGCCGCAGTAGATGCACTTCAACTCGTCGATCACGAACGACTTGGGAAACTTGTCGCGGTCGGCCCAGTTCGGATCGTCCTTGGGCGCCTCCTGCGCGACGATGTCGATGCACCGCGCGGGGCAGGCGGTCGCGCACATCATGCAGGCGACGCACTTCACGCGACCGGCGTCGTCCCGGTTCAACCGATGCACGCCGCGGTAGTGCTTGGGCAGGTCCGAAGCGACTTCGGGATACTGCTGCGTCACCGAGTGGAAATGCGTGACGTGATGGCCGGTCGCGAACAACCCGTCGACCACCGCCGGCAGGAACGTCGCCTCCCAGAAGTTCATCGGCGGTTCTTCAACCCACTCGACGTCGTTGGCATTGATTGGCATGT